>NZ_JBBDGM010000006.1:0-258347 GCF_037204185.1 Microbacterium bandirmense
ATACCGGACGTTCCAGGGGTTGCTGTGCAGCCAAGCCGGAGCCGGAACCTCTACCTTACACCAACGTTGCCGTGAGTGAAAGTTAGAAGTGGTGTTCGCTACTTGGAGGGGAGCCAGGCCTTCTGGCCTTCCGCTCAACCGCTTGGGGCGAACAAGTAATAATTTACGTGGATCCCGGCATCCCGGCAAATCACCGCAGCATCCCGGGCGTGTCGCACGAGTCCCTCTGGAGGGATCATCCCAGGTCACAAGCGCTTCCGGCCCCCGTCGACGTACGATCGACGCATGTCGGCGCCCTCCGCAGTGCACGATGCGCACCCTCCGGTCCCCCTGCCCTCGTCGCTGTCCGTCGGTGCACTCGCCTGGCGCAGCGTGACCGCCGCGGGCCGTGCCTTCGCCCGCCTTTCGCCGCCGACGGACGTGGCGATGCATCCCGACGCATCGCGCATCGCCGCGGCCTATCGCAGTGAACGGCACCTCCTGATCGACGGGTCGAGCCCCGGTGCGTGGTCATCGCTCTCGCGCTTCTGGCCCGTCGCCGATGGGTGGGTTCGCACGCACGGCAACTATCCGCACCACGCGACGGCACTGCGCACTGGCCTCGCGCTCTCCGCTTCCGCGGGAGCCGACGACGTCGCAGCCCGCCTGCGAGAACTGTCCATGTCCGCCGCGGTCTCGGCGATCGGCTCCGTCGGCGGTCTGTGCGTACCCGTGCGTACAGAGGATCCGGCTCCCGATGCGGCGCTGCGACAGCATCCGATCGTCGCCACCGAGCGTCTCGGCGATGCTCCCCCTCGTCGCCTTCCCACCGCATCGGCCGCACAGCCCCTGCGGGGCGTGCGGGTGCTCGACCTGACGCGGGTGATCGCGGGCCCCGTCGCCACGCGCACACTGGCACTCGCCGGAGCCGAGGTGCTGCGGATCGACGCCCCGCAGCGCCCGGAGTTCACCTGGCAGCATCTCGACACCGGCCACGGCAAGCGCACGGCGCTGCTCGACATCCGCGCGCAGCCGGATCGTCTGGAGCAGCTGCTTGCGGGTGCCGATGCGGTCGTGCTCGGCTACCGACCCGACGGACTGCGCCGGCTGGGACTCGCGCCGCACGCACTGGCCTCGAGACACCCGCATCTCGTCATCGCCCAGCTGACGGCCTGGCCCGGCGCCGATTCGCCGCGCGGCTTCGACAGCCTCGTGCAGGCGGAGTCGGGCATCGCGTGGCTGGAATCGCCCGACGGCGGCGACACCCCGGGTGCGCTGCCCGCCCAGGCGCTGGATCATTCGGCGGGGTACCTGCTCGCGGCCGGCATCGCCGATGCCCTGCGTCGCCGCGCTGACGAGGGCGGCACGTGGACCGTGCGCACCTCGCTGAGACGCGTCGCCGCCGAACTGCTCGGGATGCCGCGCGGCGAGGCAGCCCGCACGGTCGGCGATCCGCCGGCCGACCCCGTGACGCAGTCCTTCGACGTCGACGGGCAGCGGGTCACGACCGCGGTGCCCGCCGTCGTGTGGCCCGGTTCGCCGACCCTGTACGCGCCACCGCGCGCGTGGGGTCGTGACGCCCCCGAGTGGCTGCCGACGCCCTGACCGCGCTCGCCCATCACGCGTCGAGCGCGACGGCCCGCGCACGTTGTCATAACCCTCAACGCGATGCGGTCCGAGAAGCTTCCTGCTTCGCCGGCGCATGCCGTGGCAGCAGCACGATGACCACGCACAGCAGCACCGTCATCCCGCCCCACAGGCCGGAGGCGGTGGGCAGGGTGCGATACGCGAGGTGCTGCACGGTGAACTCGTCCGACAGCGGGCCGAACGCGGCGAGCCCCAGCAGCCAGGCGGCGAGAAGCATGGCAGGCAGAGTGAGCATCCACACCCACCGCAGCCAGTTCGGCAGCAGACGGACGTGCTGCAGCACCGGTCGTCTGCGGATCCACCGCATCGCGAAGACCGCCAGGATCACCAGGCCGATGATCCCCGACCCGTACTGCAGCCACTTGTAGCCGAGCAGCGGACCCCACATCTCATCGAGCACCGGGAACGCCACGACACCCCAGCGCCCCTCGTGGGTGAACGCGTCCCACACGATGTGCGAGAGCACACCGATCATCAGCGACAGCACCAGCAGCAGCGGACGGCCGAACCGGTCTCCCGAGCCGACCGCGTCGAGCGCGACCGCCGGGCCGGTGCGCCGCCAGTCTTCGGGCATCCGCCAGGCGATGGGGTCCGGTGCGAGCTCGACCAGACCCGGCCGAAGCACCACCCTCCACACCAGGAAGAGCACGAGGGCGATCAGCGTCGTCCACACCACGTTCACGGCGGAATGCGTGAAGCCGTACGTCGCACCGACCCTCACGAACAGGGGCAGATCCGGCGCCATCGCACCGATCGCGATCGCTGCCGGAACCAGCGGCGTGCGGATGAACGGCAGCGCGACGATCGCGTGGCTCGGGGTGAAGGGCATGACGGACCGACTCAGCCGGCGAACACGCCGGCGAGGGTCTTCTTGCCGCGACGCAGCACGGTCACCGCCCCTGGCAGCGCGAAGCCGACGACCGCGTCGTCGGCAGTCACCTTCTCGCCGTCCATCGACACGCCACCCTGCGCGATAGCGCGACGGGCCTCCGAGGCACTGGAGACGAGGCCGGTCGCCACCAGCGCCTCGACGACGCCGGTTCCCTCGGGAAGAGTCGCGTTGGGCAGTTCGTCGAGCGCTGTGCGCAGCGTGGACGCGTCGAGCGTCGTCAGGTCGCCCTGGCCGAACAACGCCTCGGATGCTGCGATCACCGCCGCGGTCGCCGCGATGCCGTGCACGGTCGCGCACACCTCGAGGGCGAGCCGCTTCTGCGCCGCACGACGGAACGGCTCGGCCTCGACCAGGGCCGCGTACTCGGCGATCTCGGCGCTCGTCAGGAATGTGAACACCTTGAGCCGGTCGATCACGTCGGCATCCGCAGTGCTGAGCCAGAACTGGTACATCCGGTACGGGCTGCACATCTCGGCATCAAGCCAGATCGCGTTTCCCTCGCTCTTGCCGAACTTCGTGCCGTCGCTGTTCGTGATCAGCGGAGTGCCGATAGCGTGCGCCGAGACGCCCTCCACCCGATGGATGAGGTCGGTGCCACTGGTGAGGTTGCCCCACTGGTCGGATCCGCCGGTCTGCAGCACGCAGTCGTACGAGCGGTACAGCTCGAGGAAGTCCATGCCCTGCAGGATCTGGTAGCTGAACTCGGTGTAGCTGATGCCGGCATCCGAGTTCAGGCGCGCAGCGACGGCATCCTTCTTCAGCATCGTGCCGACCCGGTAGTGCTTGCCGATCTCGCGCAGGAAGTCGATCGCGCTCAGGGGCGCGGTCCAGTCGAGGTTGTTGACGATGCGCGCGGCGTTCTCACCCTCGAAGCTGAGGTAGCGCTCGACCTGGGCTCGCAGCCGATCCACCCACTCCTCGACGGTCTCGCGGGTGTTCAGCGTGCGCTCTGCGGTGGGGCGGGGGTCGCCGATCAGGCCGGTCGAGCCGCCGACCAGACCCAGAGGCTTGTGGCCGGCGAGCTGGATGCGACGCAGGGTCAGCAGCTGCACGAGGTTGCCGAGGTGCAGGCTCGGAGCAGTGGGGTCGAAGCCGCAGTAATACGTGATCGGGTCCCCGGAGAGCAGGGCGCGCAGCGCCTCCTGATCGGTGGACACGTGGACGAGGCCACGCCAGACGAGCTCGTCCCACACGTTCTCGAACGCGGGATCGAGCGCCTCGGGCGCTGTCGTCAGAGCGGTTTCAGACACGCGTCCCAGGCTATCAGCGCGCAGGTCGACCGCCCGCCGTCAGACGCGGGCGCCCCACCACAGCAGGAGTGCCGCGCCGAGCGCCACCACCCAGCTGACCAGGCTGCCCACCAGGAAGTACTCGGCGCGCGCGCCCGTCTCGCCGTCCTTCGAGATCTCCGGGAAGCGCACGATGCCCTTCGCCGCCAGCATCGCCGCGAGCAGCGCATATGCCCCGGCCAGCATCAGCACGACCACGAGGAAGCGCTCCAGCGGCCCGATCAGTCGTCCGCCCTGGAATCCCGTCGCCGCCTGCGGTGACTGGCGCAGCTGACCGCCCCGGAACAGCCCGCCCTGCTCGGCGGGCCGCCAGGTGCCCTCGCGGTCCAGCGCGGCGCGCACGATGAGGTTCGCGGACTCGCCGACGAACAGCACGACGCCGACCGCGAGGATCGCCACATCGAACGGGATCTCCCCGTCGGGCGCGGGCAGGTGCCACACCGCGCCGATCACGCCTGGTTCGTCGCGCGCCGGCATGAGCGCGGTGGTCGCGGTCGCGACCACCGCAACCAGAACCGCGGGCCAGAAAGACGCCCTGCCGGTGGCATCCAGCGGCATCAGCCAGATCCACGCACCGCCGATGACGACGCCGATCACGGCGGGGATGATCGCGTCACTGCAGGCGCCGGTCACGATGACGGCCGCCGCCAGCAGGAGCAGGAGCACCGTGCGCGCCAGACGGGCGGGCACGAAGCGCCGCAGCAGATCGCCGCCGCCGATCGCCACCAGCGTGAACGCGGTGAGGATCACGCGGTCACCCCCTGGAACAGCTCGATGCCCTCGAGCAGTGCGACCGCACCCGAGCTGCGCAGCGACTTCGACACGCTCGGCTGAGTGACGCCCTCCTGCTCGGCGAGCGCCTGCTGCGACATGCCGCCGAATCGGCCGTAGGCGATGCGTCTCTCTCTCGCCGTCATGCGCACGACGATCTCATCGCGAGCGAGCAGATAGGCGTTGGATGCGGCGATGACGGTCTCCATGACCTCATCCTGCCCCGGGGCACCGACGATCCAGGTGCGCGCGCTCGGCACGGCCCTGTCCTGCCTGGCGTGCACGACCTCGATCGCGTCGCGGGCCGCCCACCAGCCGGGACCATCCGAGAGCTCGCGATGCGCGGACTCGACGGACGTCACCGCCCCGATCCCCAGCCCGAAGCGGAACTCACTGTCCTCGGGCAGGGCGAGCTGCAGCAGGAGCAGCGAGGTCAGCGCGTCGGCGAGTGTGGCGTACACACCCTGCTGCTCATCCCCCACCGTCGGTCGTAGCGGCTGCTCTGCCAGGGGATGCTCGCGTTCGACGAGGGCGATCGTCTCGTCGAACGTGCGCTGTGCGCTGTTCCTGTCATCGAGTCGACGCGACCCGATGATGTCGGCGATCACTGCCACAACCATGGCATAACCGTAACACGACTAATGGCGATTTATAACTTATTCGGTTATTTCACACGAATAGTCGCGGGATGTGCATGCCCGGTCGTCATAGGCCAAGAGCGTGCGCGGCCGCCTGCGTACGGGCGACCAATTCGGCCCGCTGCTCGGCCACCCGCACCGGCGCGGTGCCTCCCGCACCCGATCGCGAGGCGACCGACCCCTCGATCGAGAGCACCCCGCGCACGTCTGGAGTCAGGTGCACCGACACGGAGGCCAGCAGGTCGTCATCGGCATCCTCGAGTCCGATCCCGCGCTCCTCGCACGCGCGCACGAGCGCACCCGAGATCTCGTGCGCATCGCGGAACGGCACACGCTGCTTCACCAGCCACTCCGCCACGTCGGTGGCGAGCGAGAAGCCCTGTGGAGCGAGCTCGGCCATGCGCGCGGTGTCGAAGCGCAGCGTCGCGATCATGCCGGCGAAGGCCGGCAGCACGACCTCGAGGGTCTGCACCGAGTCGAAGACGGGCTCCTTGTCCTCCTGCAGGTCGCGGTTGTAGGCCAGCGGCAGACCCTTCAGCGTCGCCAGCAGGCCCGTCAGGTTGCCGATCAGCCGACCGGACTTGCCGCGCGCGAGCTCGGCGATGTCGGGGTTCTTCTTCTGCGGCATGATGCTCGAGCCCGTCGAGTACGCGTCGTCGAGCGTGACGAAGCCGAACTCCCTCGTGTTCCAGAGGATGATCTCCTCGCTCAGCCGCGACAGGTCGATGCCGGTCATCGCGGTGATGAACGCGAACTCCGCCACGACATCGCGCGCCGCCGTGCCGTCGAGCGAGTTCTCCGCCGGACGATCCAACCCGAGCTCACGGGCGACGAGCGCCGGGTCCAGCCCGAGTGTCGAGCCGGCGAGCGCTCCCCCACCGTATGGCGAGACGCCCGCGCGCACACGCCAGTCGACCAGCCGCTCGAGTTCGCGCACCAGCGGCCAGGCGTGCGCCTGAAGGTGGTGGGCGAGCAGCACCGGCTGCGCGTGCTGCAGGTGCGTGCGTCCGGGCAGGATCGCCTCGGGGTGCGCCTCGGCCTGGGCCACCAGCGCATCGATCACGCGCAGCAGGTCACGGGCGATCACCCGTGCGTGGTCGATCAGGTACATCCGCACCAGGGTGGCGATCTGGTCGTTGCGGCTGCGCCCAGCGCGCAGGCGGCCGCCGACCTCGGCTCCGACCTCGGCGATCAGGGCCTTCTCGAGGGCGCCGTGCACATCCTCGTCACCCGGGGCGGGCAGCAGGGTGCCATCGGCGACCTTGGCGGCGAGTGCGTCGAGCCCGGCGTGCATGATCCGGGCCTCCTCCGCCTCGAGATAGCCGGCGGCCTCGAGCGCCGTGGCGTGCGCGTGGGATCCGGCGATGTCGTAGGGCGCGAGGATCCAGTCGAACTGCGTCGACCGGCTCAGCTCGGCGAGCTCCGGCGAGGGCCCGCCGGCGAATCGGGCGCCCCAGAGCGCTCCCTCATTGGTGCCGTACGCGTCAGCCATCACGCCGCCTGCTCCTGCTTCTCGAGCAGCCAGACCAGCAACGCCTTCTGCGCATGCAGCCGGTTCTCGGCCTCGTCCCACACCACGCTCTGCGGCCCGTCGATCACCTCGGAGTCGACCTCGTACCCGCGGTCGGCGGGGAGGCAGTGGATGAAGATCGCCTCGGGATCGGCGAGCGACATGATCTCGGTGGTGACCTTGTAGCCGCCCAGCTCGCGCAGCCGGCTGATCTTCTCGTCCTCCTTGCCCATCGACACCCAGGTGTCGGTGACCACCACGTCGGCGCCGAGCGCGGCCTCACGCGGGTCGGTGAGCAGGGTGACGGATCCGCCGGTCTCGGCGGCGCGCTTCTCGGCGGCCGCCACGACGTCGGCGCGCGGTGCGTACGAGGCCGGCGAGGTGATGCGCACGTGCATGCCGGCGGTGACGCCTGCGAGCAGGTAGGAGTGCGCCATGTTGCTGCGGCCATCGCCGAAGAAGGTCAGCGTGAGTCCGGCCAGCTCGCCCTTGTGCTCGCGGATCGTGAGCAGGTCGGCGAGCAGCTGGCAGGGGTGGAAGTCGTCGGAGAGCGCGTTGACGACGGGCACCCGCGTGCCGCGCGCCATCTCTTCGAGCCCCGCCTGGGCATAGGTGCGCCAGACGATCGCGGCGACTTGGCGTTCGAGCACGCGGGCGGTGTCGGAGGGGGTCTCCTTGCCGCCGAGCTGGCTGTTCGCCGTCGAGATGATCAGCGGCGAGCCGCCGAGGTCGGCGATGCCGACGGCGAACGAGACGCGGGTGCGGGTGGACGACTTGTCGAAGATGACGGCGACGGTCTGCGGACCGGCCAGGGCCTTGTTCGCCCAGCGGTCCTTCTTGAGCTCGAGCGCGAGATCGAGGATCTCGGTCTGCTCGGCGCGGGTCAGGTCGTCATCGCGAAGCAGGTGGCGGGTCATACGAGGGTCTCCTGGGTGGATGCGGATGCTGCGACGTCGGCGAGCGCCGCGCCGAAACGGGTGAGGAACTCCTGCACCTCGGCGTCGCCGATGGTGTACGCCGGTGCAATGCGGATGACGTCGGGAGTGGGTGCGTTGATGATGAGGCCGTGCTCGTGCGCGGCGGCGCGCACCTGGGCGGCGATGGGGTCGCGCAGTCGGATGCCGATGAGCAGACCGGCCCCGGTGGTGCCGGTCACCTGCGGCAGCTCCTCGACGGCGGTCCGCAGCTCGTCACCGCGGGCGACGACGTTGTCGAGGACGTGCTCGTCCTCGATGAATCCGAGCACGGCGTTCGCGACGGCACTGGCCAGCGGATTGCCGCCGAAGGTCGAGTTGTGGGTGCCGGGGTAGAACAGATCGCTGGCGGCCGCGAATGTGATCAGCGCCCCCAGCGGGAACCCGGCGCCGATGCTCTTGGCCACCGTGACGGCATCCGGGATCACGCCTTCGCGCTGGAAGGCGAACCACTCGCCGGTGCGGCCCGACCCGGTCTGCACCTCGTCGAGGATCAGCAGCGCGTCGTGCTCGGCGGTCAGCGCACGAGCACGCGCCAGGAAGCCGTCTGGCATCTCCACGACGCCGGCCTCCCCCTGGATGGGCTCGACGATCATCGCCGCGATGTCGCCGTCGGCGAAGGCCGCGTCGAGACTCTCGATCGACTGCTCGACGGTCACCACGTCGGGGATCGCGGGCAGGAAGGGATCGCGGTACGCCGCCTTCGGGGTCAGCGACAGCGTGCCCATGGTGCGTCCGTGGAACGCTCCCTCGACGACGACGATGCGGGTGCGCACCCGCTCACCGCGCTCGGCGAACCGCGCGCCGTGCAGGCGGGCGAGCTTGATCGCGGTCTCGTTGGCCTCGGTACCCGAGTTGGCAAGATACACGCGTCCGCGCTCTCCGGTGCCGGCGAGGCGCTTGAGCCGCGCGGCGATCTCGAGCTGCGCGGGGGTGGCGAAGTAGTTCGACACGTGCGAGAGCGTCGCGGCCTGGGTCGAGACGGCCTCGACGAAGACCGGGTGCGCGTGGCCCAGGCAGTTCACGGCGATCCCGCCGAGGAAGTCGAGGTAGCGCTTGTCATCCGCATCCCACACCCACGAGCCTTCGCCGCGGGTGAGCATCGCGAGGCGCCCGCCCAGGCTCATCAGATCGCGGGAGGCATCTGCGTTCCAGTCGCTCACTTCGCCACCACTTCCGTTCCGATCCCCTTGCTGGTGAACAGTTCGACGAGCACCGAGTGCGGCACCCGCCCGTCGATGATTGCCGCGGCATCGACTCCGCCCTCGACCGCGTCGAGGCACGCGCGCATCTTCGGGATCATGCCCGACTCGAGCGACGGCAGCATGCGGGTGAGGTCGCTCGAGGTGAGGTGCGACACCAGCGAATCCCGGTTGGGCCAGTCGGCGTACAGCCCGGGCACGTCGGTGAGGATGACCAGTTTTCGGGCGCCGAGGGCGACGGCCAGGGCGGATGCCGCCGCGTCGGCGTTCACGTTCAGCGACTGCCCCGGGTGATCGAGATCGGGAGCGATCGATGAGACGACGGGGATGCGTCCCGCGGCGAGGTGGTCGAGCACCGGTGTCGGGTCGACCTGCACGACGTCGCCGACCCGGCCGAGGTCGACCTCTTCGCCATCGATCATGACACCGCGGCGACGACCGCCGAACAAGCCGGCGTCCTCACCGCTCAGGCCGGTCGCGATCGGTCCGTGGGAGTTGATCTTGCCGACCAGCTGCGGGTTGACCTGTCCGGTGAGCACCATCCGCACGACGCTGATCGCCTCGGTGTTGGTCACCCGGTAGCCGCCCTTGAACTCGCTGGGGATGTCGAGCCGGTTGAGCATTGTCGAGATCTGCGGACCGCCACCGTGCACGACGACCGGCTGCACGCCGACGTAGCGCAGGTAGGCGATGTCCTGCGCGAAGGCCTCCTGCAGCTCATCGCTGACCATGGCGTTGCCGCCGTACTTGACGACGACGATCTGGTCGCGGAAGCGTTTCAGCCACGGCAGCGATTCGATGAGGGTCGCGGCCTTGTTCGCGGCTTCCTCGGGGGCGGTGTCCTGCAGATCGGTCATGAGGCGTAGGTGCTGTTCTCGTGCACGTAGTCGTGGGTCAGGTCGTTGGTGAGGATGGTCGCGGTGGCCTCGCCGGTCTTGAGGTCGATCTCGAGATGGGTGGCGCGGGGGGTGAGGTCGACCTCCTCACGGGGACGGTCGGGGCCGCCGGCCGTGCACACGCGCACGCCGTTCATCGACACGTCGACGTCGTACGGGTCGAACTGCGCGGCGGTCGTGCCGATCGCGGCCAGCACACGGCCCCAGTTGGGGTCATTCCCGAAGATCGCGGCCTTGAACAGGTTGTTGCGTGCGACCGAGCGGCCGACCTCGACCGCCTCGGCTTCGGTGGCGGCGCCGGTGACCTCGATGGTGATGTCGTGGCTGGCGCCCTCGGCGTCCTGCTGCAGCTTCGACGCGAGCTCGTGGCAGAGCCCGGTGAGCGCATCGACGAAGTCGTCCATATCGGGTCGGATGCCCGAGGCGCCGTTGGCCAGCAGAGTGACCTGATCGTTCGTCGACATGCAGCCGTCGGAGTCGAGCCTGTCGAAGGTGACCCCGGTGGCGCGCCGCAGCGCGGCATCCGCCTCCGCCGCATCGAGATCGGCATCGGTGGTGAGCACGACGAGCATGGTCGCAAGCCCCGGCGCGAGCATGCCCGCGCCCTTCGCCATGCCGCCGATCGTCCAGCCGTCGCGCGAGACCGCCCCGGTCTTCGCGACGGTGTCAGTCGTCATGATCGCCTCGGCCGCGGACGGGCCGCCATCGGCGCTGAGCGCGGCGACGCCCTGTTCGACGCCCTCGAGCACCTTCCCGCGGAACACCTCGTCGCCGGTGCCGATCAGCCCGGTGGAGCAGACCAGCACATCGCCGGCGCTGACCTCGAGCAACGCGGCCGCCTTCTCGGCGGTGAGGTGGCTGGTCTGGAATCCGAACGGTCCGGTGAAGCAGTTCGCTCCACCGGAGTTGAGCACGATCGCCTCGACGACGCGATCGGCGATGACCTGCTGAGACCAGATGATCGGGTTCGCCTTGGCGCGGTTGGTCGTGAAGACGGCAGCACCGACCTTGCGCGGACCGCGGTTGACGACGACGGCGACATCGGGCTTTCCGGTGGGCTTCAGGCCCACGGCGACGCCGGCCGCCTCGAAGCCCTGGGGTGCGGTGACGGTCACGGCGCTACTCCGTTCACGGTGAGCGCGCGGTCTTCGGGAAGACCGAGCGCGAGGTTCATGGATTGCACGGCAGCGCCGGCGGTGCCCTTGACGAGGTTGTCGACCGCGGTCACGACGGTGACCCTGTTCGCGGCGCGATCGATGGCCAGCCCCATCAGCGCGGTGTTGGCGCCGAGCACGTCGGCCGTGCGGGGGAAGGTTCCCTCGGGCAGCAGCTGAACGAACGTCTCATCGCCGTAGGCGCTCTGCCAGGCGTCGCGGATCTGCGCGTCGCTGACGCCGTCGACGATCGGCGCGGTCGAGGTGGCGAGGATTCCCCGCGCCATCGGCACGAGCACGGGGGTGAAGGAGATGCGGATGCTGTCGGCGGGAACCGGTGCGGCCGCGGCGAGCGCCTGGCGGATCTCGGGGATGTGCCGGTGCGTCCCACCCACCGCGTACGGGTTGGCCGTGCCGAGGAGCTCACTTCCGAGCAGGTGCGGCTTGAGGCTCTTGCCGGCGCCCGAAGGTCCGACCGCGAGCACGCTGACGATGTCGGAAGGGTCGATGACCCCGGCCGCGACACCGGGCGCGAGACTGAGGCTGACCGTCGATGCGTTGCAGCCGGGGGCGGCGATGCGGCGCGCGCCCCGCAGGTTCTCCCGCTGCTTGACGCCGCCGACGATCAGCTCGGGCACGCCATAGGCCCACGGCTCGTGGAAGTGCCCGCCGTAGAACGCGTCCCAGGCATCCGGAGACGTCAGCCGGTGGTCGGCCCCGGCGTCGATCACGAGCGGCGTGTCACCGAGAGCATCGGTGTACTGGCCCGATTGGCCGTGCGGCAGCGCGAGGAACACGATGTCGTGTCCGGAGAGAAGCTCGGGTGTCGTCGGCTGCAACTCGAGTTGCGCCAGCGAGCGCAGGTGCGGCTGGTGCTCGACAAGACGCTGCCCGGCGTTGGAGTGCGCGGTCACGGTGCGGATCTCGATGTCGGGGTGTGCGGCGAGAAGCCGCAGGATCTCGCCCCCCGCGTAGCCGGATGCGCCGGAGACGGCGACGGTATGCGTCATGCTTCTACCTTAACGGTCGGTGTGCGCCCGATGACGGGCCTGGCCGAGGCGGCGACACCGCATTCCACCGAAGGTGGCTCCCCGTGCCGATGCAGCGGCGCAGGGGGCGGGGTCGCCTAGAGTCGGCGGTCGCCGCGGCGTCGACGCACGCGCACCGGAGCGACGCGCGGAGTGCGCGTCGGGCGGAGGTGCGGAGCCGAAGGCATGCGGTGACGATATCGGCTCACCGTCGGCATCCGCAAATCGACACCCGACGCGCCCACTCAGCGCAGGTCGAAGAATGCGCGTTCGTGCACGGATGCCGCCTCGAACGCGCGGCGCATGCGCTCGCGCGTTCCGTCATTGGCTCCGGCCGCGGCCTCGGTGACGTACCTGATCGCCCGCTCGGTCGCCTCTGCGAACGCGGGGTCGGCGTACGTCGCCAGCCACGAGGCGAACGGATGCGCGGCATCGAGCGCCTGTGCGCCGAATTCGCCCGCATGCAGGCGCGCGCCGAGGTCGGTGTACAGCCAGAAGCACGGCAGCACGGCGGCGATCAGGGTCGGGTAGTCGCCCGAGAAGGCCACGGCGCGCAGATGATCGAGGTACGCCGTCGTGACGGCGCTCGGCGAAGCCGCGAAGGTCGCCGCCGAGATGCCGGTCTCAGGGGTGAGCCACGAAGCGTGCAGTTCCAGCTCGCCGGCGATCGCGCCCTGCGCGGCGTCCGCCCAGAACGCCTGCTCGACCGGGGTGGGCGCGCGCCGGGCCGCTTCGGCGAGCACTCGGGCGTACTCGCGCAGGTACAGCGCATCCTGGGCGAGATAGGTCAGGAACAGTCCGCGCGCCAGTGTGCCCTCGGCGAGTCCGCGGATGAAAGGCAGCCTGTCTATTTCCCGGCGGATGTCGGCGATGCCGTCCCACCACTCCTCGCGGATGGTGTCGGCCGTCGGCCTGATCTGCAGTCCGCCGCGTCGCCACAGCCCGGCGAAGTGACTGATCGGACCGCTCCCCCGTCCGACGTCGAGGGAATCCGCGGCATGCAGCGATTCCCGCAGCCAGGCACGGGCGGCCCCCACCGTTTCGGGCCATTCGACGCCCGTCGCGCGCACGGTCGCGAGTGCCGCGGAGAGCGAGCAACCCGTGCCGTGCGTGCTCGTCGTGGCGATCCGCGCCCCGGGGAAGACGGTGATCCCGCCATCCCGATCGACGAGCGCATCAGGGGCGTCGGGGCCCGCGAGGTGCCCGCCCTTCACCAGCACGAGTGCATGGGATTCCGCGGCGACCGCCTGTGCCGCGCGCAGCGCGTCATCCCAGCCCTCCAGCGCGCGTCCGGCGAGCACGGCGAGCTCGTCGAGGTTCGGCGTGAGCAGGTCGGCCCGAAGTGCGAGGCTGCGCAGCGCGGACTCGGCGCGCGGGTCGAGCAGCCTGTCGCCGCTGGTGGCGACCATGACCGGATCGATCACGACCGTGGTGGGTCGGTGCGCCGCCAGCCAGGAGTCGACGACATCGATGACCTCGGCATCCGCCAGCATCCCGATCTTGACGGCGTCGATGTGGATGTCGTCGGAGATCGCGTCCAGCTGCGCCAGGAGGAACGGGGCGGGCGGCACGTACACCTCTCGCACGCCGCGCGTGTTCTGCGCGGTCAGCGCGGTGATGGCCGCCATGCCGTATCCGCCGTTCGCGGCGATCGCCTTCAGGTCGGCTTGGATGCCCGCGCCCCCGGAGGGGTCGCTGCCGGCTATGCTCAGCACCCGCGGGGCGACGCGGCCGGTCCAGTGTCGACGGAACTCCTGTGCGGTGCTGCGGGCGTCCTCCGCCGCGCAGATGGCCGAGACCACGGCGATGCCGGCCGCACCCGCCTTGCGCAGCGGCGCGACGTCGTCGATGCGGATCCCGCCGATGGCGACCGCCGGCACCGGGCTGTCCGCGGCGAGCGCGCCGAAGCCGTCGACGCCGAGCGCGGGCGGATGATCGACCTTGGTGCTGGTGGGCCGGATCACGCCGACGCCCACGTAATCGACCGTTCCCTCGGGAAGCTCGCGGAGCGCCGCCAGATGGGCCGGCGTGTTCGCGGTGAGGCCGATGACGGCATCCGGTCCGAGTCGCCGGCGGGCCTCGGCAACCGGCATGTCGGACTGTCCCAGGTGCACGCCGTCCACGGCGGCTCCGCGTCGGCGGGCCGCGATGGCGGCGTCGACGCGATCGTCGACCACGAGCAGGGCGCGCCCGTCGATGACCTGCGACAGCTGCACGAGCTGATCGACGACGGCCGCGTCGTCGGCGTGCTTGTCGCGCAGCTGCACGACGGTCACCCCGCCGGCGACTGCCTGGCGCACCGTCTCGACGACTCCACGCTCGCCGCACAGTTCCGGATCGGTGACGAGATGGATCCACAGCTCGGGGTTCACAGCATCCCCTCATCGGTGCGGGCTCGAGCGGCGACGTCGTCCGCACCGACCGCGTCGAGGGCGTCGAGCAGTGCGACGGCGAAGCTTCCGGGGCCACCCGCGACGGCAGCGGCCCGCTCGGCGGCCACCGTGTACACGAGTGCGGCAGCAGCGACGGCGTCCAGCGCATCGACGTCCTTCGCACGCGAGGCGCCGAGGAAGGCCGCCATAACGGCACCGAGCGCGCAGCCGCCGCCGGTCACGCGCGTGAGCAGCGCGTCGCCGTTCGCGATGCGGATCACCCGCTCGCCGTCGGTGAGCAGATCGACGGGGCCGGACACGGCCACGACGGCACCGGTCCGGGCGGCGATGCTGCGCGCCGCGTCCGCGGCGGCATCCGGTGTGTCAACCGCGTCCACGCCGCGGCCGCCCGCACCGTCGCCGGCCAGCGCGAGGATCTCGCTGGGGTTGCCGCGCACGGCCGTGGGGCGGTGCGCGAGCAGTTCGGATGCCAGTGCTGTGCGCACCGGCAGCGCGCCGACGGCGACGGGGTCGAGCACCCACGGCGTGCCGGCCGCGTCCGCTCCCCGCACGGCTTCGAGGATCGCGGCCCGCTGCTCGGGCGTCGGGGTGCCGAGGTTCACGACCAGGCCGGAGGCGATGCGCGCGAACATCCCGGCCTCGCCGACGATGTCGACCATCGCCGGGGCGGCCCCGACGGCGAGCAGCGCGTTGGCGGTGAAGCCGGTGACGACGGCGTTGGTGATGCAGTGGGTCAGCGGCGGGGTGCCGCGCACCCCCTGCAGCAGCTCGCCGGCGACTGCCGGGATACGGGTGGATGGACGCAGACGATCGCTCATGGGCGACATCCCTTCGCTAGTACGAACTAGATCAGGTTCGACGGGTGTGTTCTCAGCCGCGCGTGCGGCACCCCGTGTCACTGCCCGCGAGTCTAGCGAAGCGCAGCGCGCATCAGGTGAGCTGCGCGAGCAGGGCGAGTTCGTCTGCGCGGCGGAGCCCGGCACGGCGCTCGCGATCGAGGCCGCGCGCACGCTCGTCGGCGAGCACGCGTCGGATCGTCTGCTCGAGGGGCGTGGCGCGACCGCCGGATGCCCGGTATGCGGTGGTGTCGTGGCGCGCGAAACCGGTCATGTCGTGCGGCAGCCACAGCGGCAGCGAGCGCTCCCCCATCCAGTACTGCACGTCGTGTGCCTCGAGCCAGTCGTCGTCGGCCGCGACGACCTCGCCGCTGTGCTGCGCCGCGCTGCGGGACAGGTCGATGACCTCCGCGAGCGGGCGCGGGTCGTCGATCGCGTTCACGAAGCCCGAGCGCGGCTCGGCGGCGATGTAGTCGGCGAGGTCGTCGACGTCGATCACCTGCGTGTACCGGTCGGCGAGCACGGGGGTGAGCACAGGACCGTCGCCTGCCCGCGCGAACGCCGCCGCCCAGTAGCCGAACCGATCACTCGGGTCGCCGTCGCCGACGATCAGTCCCGGACGCACGATGAACGCACGCTCGCCCAGGGCGCTCACCGCCTGCTCGGCCGCGACCTTCTGCGCGGCGTACTCGTACTCTTCGCCGTCCTGGGCCGGTTCGTGCAGCGGCCCGGACTCATCCAGGCCGATCGTCATCTCGTCGGCGTACACCGACACCGATGAGACGTACGTCCAGTGCGCGGCTCGGTCGCCGAGCGCGGCGACGGCGGCACGCGCGTGGTCGGCGCGCGACGAGATGTCGACGACCTCGTCCCAGTCCCGCAGTGCGAGCGCGTCGTACACGTGCGGGTCGTCGCGGTCGCCGCGCAGCAGCAGCGTGCCCTCCGGTGCCGGGCGGGCGCCACGAGCCAGGCAGGTCACCTCGGCACCGGTGTCCCGCCACCGCTGCGCGATCCGCGTCGAGAGCCATCCGGTTCCGCCGAGCATGAGCACCTGGGTCATGCCTCCATGCCACCGTTCACCCGGCGAGGGTGCAAGCGGTTCCGCTCACACCGGAGGGGCGGATCGTCGCCCGCCCGGCTACCAGGGCATGGCGCGGTCGGGTCCCCGCCGACTGTCGTCACCTGGTGATCGCTCACCCGCTTTCCTCCCGATCGGCCGCAGCCTCGGCGCGCAGCATCCGATGAGTCCAACCGTGCGCTCCGCGTCGGTAGACGATCCGCGCGTGGTTGCGGTCGGCCCTGCCCTGCCAGAACTCGACGCGCTCGGGGACGACACGCCACAGCATCCACTCCCCCGGTGCGATGCCCGCGCGCGCGGCCGCGGAGCGCGCCGCGAGGTCGGCTGCGCTCTCGGTCTCGGATGCCGGCACGACGCGTCCCCGCACGCGCACGGCGCGCATCAGCGGCTGCCACCAGAAGCTCAGTGCGGCGGCGGGATTCTGTCGCAGCTGTCCGCCCTTCGCGGAGTCGCGGTGCCCGGCGAACGCCCAGCCATGAGCGCCCACTTCTTTGAGGATCAGCGTGCGGGCATCCGGCATGCCGTCCGCATCGACCGTCGCGAGGGTCATGGCGTGGGCCTCGGGCACGCCGCGGTCGACGGCATCCGTGAGCCACTCGCCGAACAGCGTCTCAGGGTCGACGGGCAGGGCGTGCAGATCGAGTGCGGGTGCGGTGCCGGTGAGACTCGGAAGGGATCTCAACCATCCGGCGTCCGTCATGGGAGCGAGCCTACCTGCCCGCTCCCTTGACGGAACGCGATCAGTCGCGGATGCTCGCGCCGAAGCGCTCGGTCGCGAGGGCGACGCCGGCGAGCTTCGCCTCGGTCGCCTCGGCCGCGGTCAGAGTGCGATCGGATGCCCGGAAGCGCAGCGCGTAGCTGAGGCTCTTCTGCCCCTCGCCGAGCCCTTCGCCGCGGTAGTCGTCCACCAGACGGACCGATTCGAGCAGTTCCCCCGCTCCCTCGACCAGGGCGGCGCGCACCTCGGCGGCCGGGACCTCGTGGTCGACGACGAGCGAGACGTCCTGCGTGGCCGCGGGGAAGGTCGACAGCGAACCGGCGACCACGCGCTCCCCTGCCAGCGTCAGCAGACGGTCGAGATCGAGCTCGAGCACGAAGACGCGGCCCGGCAGGTCGGCGTCGGCCGACACCTGCGGGTGCAGCTCGCCGACGTACCCGATCGCCTCGCCGCGCACGCTCAGCGCGCCGGCGCGACCCGGGTGCAGTGCCGCACGCTGCGTCTGCGCCACATCGATGTCGACACCCGCGGCGACGGCGATCACCGTCACGGCGTCGAGTGCGTCGGCGAGCTCGACGTGCTCGGCCGATCTGCCGGGCTGACGCGGCGTGATGTTGCCCGCCAGGAGGGCGGCGACATGACGCGGCTGCGGCGGGATCGCGGCGTTCAGTGCGGCGATCGTCTCGTCGTCAGGGCGCTGGCCGAGCGGCGGGACGAACTCCGTGCCGTACTCGACGCCGGGCTCGGGCGTGAAGACCGAGCCGACCTCGAACACACCCAGATCGACCAGACCACGCGAGATGTTGCGGTGCGCGGTCTGCACCAGTCCCGGCAGCAGCGAGCGGCGCAGGAACGGCGCCTGTCCGTCGAGCGCGTTGGCCAGTCGGATGCCGGGAAGGCTCTCACCCGAGGCCGAGCCGTGCAGGTCGTTGGCCTCAGCGGTGGTGAACGGGAACGACGGCGTCTCGACGAAGCCTGCAGCCGCGAGGGCGTCTGCCACGCGCTTGCGGCCCTGCTGCAGCGCCGTGTATCCGCGGCCGGACGGCGGAGTCGGCAGCACCGAGGGGACGCGGTCGAGTCCGTGGATGCGCGCGACCTCTTCGACCAGCGTCCACTTGTCGGTGAGGTCGGGACGCCAGCTCGGCGGGATGACGAACCATCCGTCGTTCTGCTGGGTCCCTGAGCTCGTCGAAGGCGTGACCTCGGCGCCGATCATCTCGAGCGCGCCGACGACCTCCTGGTCGGTGTACTCGACGCCGATGAGGCCATCGGCGAACCCGCGCGGCAGGTCGATGCCGGCGATCTCGACCTCGGTGTACAGCGCACCGCCCTCGTCGGTCAGGCTGCCGCCGGCGAGCTCGACCATCAGGTCGGCGACGCGGCGCGCGGCGACGAACGGGACCAGCGGGTCGACGCCGCGCTCGAAGCGCTTGGACGCCTCGCTGGGGAGCTTATGACGACGCGCCGTGCGGGCGATCGTGACGGGATCGAAGGTCGCGGCCTCGATCAGCACATTCCGCGTGGTGTCGCTCATCTCGGTGGTGCCGCCGCCCATGACGCCGGCGAGGCCGATCGGTCCGGAGCCGTCGGTGATGAGCAGATCCTCGACGTGCAGTGCACGGTCCTGACCGTCGAGAGTCGTCATCCGCTCGCCCTCGGTCGCACGGCGCACGACGATGCCGCCCTGCAGCTTGTCGAGGTCGTACCCGTGGATCGGGTTGCCGAGCTCGAGCATCACGTAGTTGGTGATGTCGATCAGCACGCCCAGCGAGCGCATGCCGGCCAGCGCGAGGCGCGCGACCATCCACGGAGGGGTGGGGCGCGACGGGTCGACACCGCGCACCACGCGGGCGACGAACTCGCTGGCGCCCACCTTGCCGCGGATCGGCGCCCTGTCGTCGACGCGGATGTCGAAGCCGGAGCCCGGCTGCAGTTCGGCGAAGTCACGGTCGGCAGGGTCGCGGAACTCGGCTCCTGTGGCGTGCGCGTACTCCCGGGCGACGCCGCGGAGTGAGAATGCGTAGCCGCGGTCGGGCGTGACGTTGATCTCGACCGCCGCGTCGTTCAGGTGCAGCAGCTCGATGGCATCCGATCCGACCTCGGGATCGAGACCGAGGGTCGACAGCACGATGATGCCGTCGTGCTCGTCACCGAGACCCAGCTCGCGCGCCGAGGCGATCATGCCGTCGGAGACGTGACCATAGGTCTTGCGGGCGGCGATGGGGAACGGCCCCGGCAGCACGGCGCCGGGCAGGGTCACCACGACCTTGTCGCCGACGACGAAGTTGTGCGCGCCGCAGACGATGCCGCGGACACCGCCGTTCGCCGGGCCGACGTCGACCTGGCACCAGTTGATCGTCTTGCCGTTCTTCTGCGGCTCGGGGACGATCTCGAGCACCTGCCCGACGACCACCGGACCACTGATCTCGATGCGGTGGACGTCCTCCTCCTCGAAGCCCACCGAGAGGAACGACGCCAGGACGTCCTCCGGCGTGGCATCCGCTGCCACATCGACGTACTCGCGCAGCCAGGAAAGCGGAATGCGCATCACACCACCATCCCGAACTGCTCGCTGAAGCGCACATCGCCCTCGGCCATATCGCGCATGTCCTTCACATCGCTGCGGAACATCAGGGCGCGCTCGACGCCGATGCCGAACGCGAACCCGCTGTACGCCTCGGGGTCGATCCCCGCCGCGCGCAGCACGTTCGGGTTGACCATGCCGCAGCCGCCCCACTCGATCCAGCGTGCGCCGCCCTTGAAGGTCGGATGCCACAGGTCGAACTCGGCGGAGGGCTCGGTGAACGGGAAGTAGTTGGTGCGCAGGCGCGTCTTCGCCTCGGCTCCGAAGAGCTGGCGGGCCAGGTGATCGAGCGTGCCCTTCAGGTGTGCCATGGTGATGCCCTTGTCGACGACGAGGCCCTCGACCTGCGTGAACACCGGCAGGTGCGTCGCGTCGAACTCGTCGGTGCGGTAGACCCGGCCGGGGCACAGCACGTAGATCGGCACCTCGCGGTCGAGCATCGAGCGCACCTGAACCGGGCTGGTGTGCGTGCGCATCACCAGGTGACGCGAGGTCGGGTCGACGTAGAAGGTGTCCTGCTCCTGACGCGCCGGGTGGTCCTCGTCGAAGTTGAGCGCGTCGAAGTTGAACCACTCGTGTTCGAGCTCGGGTCCCTCCGCGATCTCCCAGCCCATTCCGACGAAGATGTCGCTGATCTGCTCCTGCATGAGAGGCAGCGGGTGCCTGGCGCCCACGCGCGAACGCGAGGCGATCGCCGTGATGTCGACCCGCTCGGACTCCAGCCGCGCCGCGGTCTCGGCCTCGGCGAGCTCAGTCTCCTTGGCGGCGAGTGCCTGGGTGACCCGGCCCCTGCCCTGCCCGATCAGCTTGCCGAACGTGGCCTTGTGCTCAGGGGCAACCTGGCGCATGGATGCGTTCAGGACGGCCAGCGGAGACCCGTCGGCGACGTGCGCTGCGCGGGCGGCTTTCAGCTGGGCGGTGTCGGATGCCGCGGCGATCGCCGCAAGCGCGGCATCGACGGCGGATTCGACCGCTTCGGAGGTGATCTCGGGAGTCTCTGACACGAGATCAGAGTCTACCGGCGCTCAGGACACGCGCCGTCCGGATGGCTCACCCTGCACCCGTGTTGGTGCCGTCGAACTTGCCGGCGCCTCTCTGCATGGCGATCACCTCGGTGACCGTCGAGCCCTCGTGGATGCGCGGATCCTGATCACCGGCGTCTGGGGTGTATCCCTTGAGCTTCGGCGACCGCCGGGTGCGCACCTCGAGCCACTTCGCGATGCCGGACAGGATCAGACACATCACGATGTAGATCCCGCCGATGACGAGCGCGGACTGCAGGATCGGGCGCCCCGGCTGCGAACTGAGCAGCTTGGCGTAGTACAGCAGCTCCTGGTAGGTGATGATGAACCCGAGCGCGGTGTCCTTCATGACGACGACCAGCTGCGCGACGATCACCGGCAGCATGGCGCGCACGGCCTGCGGCAGCAGGATCAGCATCATCACACCGCTCTTGCGGAGTCCGATCGCGTAGCCGGCCTCGCTCTGGCCACGGGGCAGCGCCTCGATTCCCGCCCGGAGCGCCTCGGCGAGCACCGAGCCGTTGTAGACCATCAGCGCCAGCACGACGGCCCAGTACGGGTCGACCTTCACCCCGAGCGTGGGGAGCCCGTAGTAGAGGATCATCATCATCACGAGCACCGGGACCGCGCGGAACAGCTCGGTGATGACGGTGACGGGCACGCGCACCCACTTGTGATCGGAGAGGCGTCCGATCGCGAGGATGAATCCCAGGGCGAGGCTGAGCACGGCGGCCAGTGCGAAGGCGCGCAGCGTGTTCAGCAGCATCTCGCCGATCGAGGACCAGACGACGCTGTAGGTGAAGACGTTCCACTTCGCGGCGCTGAACTGATTGGTGAGGGTCAGTCGCCAGACGATGAACGCGAGGAACGCGACGACCACCGCGACGGTGACGACCGCCAGGATCGCATTGCGGCGCCGTGCCCTCGGGCCGGGAACGTCGAAGAGGACGGAAGTCATCGTGCGATCCTCCAACGCTTCTCGAGGCTTCGCTGCAGCCAGGTGAGCAGCATGACCAGGGCGATGAAGATGAGTGCCACCCAGAGCAGGACCTCCATCGGGCTGCCCGTGCGGGTGTGGGAGTTCGAGATGGTCGACTGCAGCTGCGGCAGCACCGCGATCGAGAAGCCGGCCGCGACCGTGGTGTTCTTGAGCAGGGCGATGAACACGCTCATCATCGGCGGGACGACCGAGCGGAACGCCTGCGGCAGCACCACCAGGGTCATCACCTGCCCGAACGGCAACCCGATCGCCCTGGCCGCCTCGGCCTGACCGACCGGCACGGTGTTGATGCCCGCGCGCAGCGTCTCAGCCACGTACGTGGCCGTGTAGACGCCGATGGCGAGGATGCCGAGCACGGTGTTCGACAGGGTGGGCAGCGCCAGAGCGCTGTACCCGAAGACGAAGAAGAAGAAGACCAGTGTCAGCGGGGTGTTGCGCACCAAGGTGACGTACAGCGTGCCGACCGCACGGGCGACGGGCACCGGCGAGACGCGCATGGCGCCCACGATGGTCCCCAGCACCAGTGCGATGATGCCACCGCCGAAGAACACCAGCAGGGTGTAGGTGATGCCCTCGGCCCACAGGTCGAGGTTTCCGTTGATCGCGTCCACGGACGCTCCTTCTCTGAGGTGTCGACGGGGAGCTCGCCGCCGGTGTGCCGACGGCGGGCTCCCCGTCGATGCGGATTACTCGACCGGGTCGACGGCCGGCTGGTCGACCGAGATGCCCGACTGTCCGAGCGTCGCGTCGAAGATCGCCTGCCAGGTGTCGCCACCGTCGGTGAACAGCGTGTTGATGTGCTCCAGCAGGGCGGTGTCGCCCTTCGGGATGCCGACGCCGTAGCGCTCCTCGGTGAACAGTCCGTCGAGGACCTTCAGCTCGTCGGGGTTCTGTGCCGCGTAGCCGATCAGGATCGCCGCGTCCGTGGTGACCGCGTCGACCTTGCCGCTGAGCAGGTCCTCGACGCACTGCGAGTAGATGTCGTACTCCTGCGTCTTGATCTCGGGGTAGTTGTCCTTGATGTTCTGGATCGGCGTCGAACCCGTCGCCGAGCAGACCGTCATGCCGTTGAAGTCGGAGACGTCGCTGACCTCGGTCATCTCGCTGTCCGCTCCGACCAGGAAGCCCTGACCGGTGACGAAGTAGGGTCCGGCGAAGTCGATCTGCTCCTTGCGGGAGTCGGTGATCGAGTAGGTGCCGACGTAGTAATCGATGTCGCCGTTCACGAGCGCCTGCTCGCGGTTGGCCGAGGCGATCGGCTCGTAGGTGATGTCGCCCTCCTCGAACCCGAGCGAGGCCGCGATCCAGCGGGCGATCTCGATGTCGAAGCCGCTGCGCTCACCCGTGGTGACGTCGAGGTAGCCGAGGTTGGGCTGGTCTTCCTTGACGCCGATGATCGGGCCGCCGCGCTCGACCATCGCATCGAACGTGGGGCTGCCCTCGAGCTGGACGTCGGTGGCGACCTCGTATGCGGGTGCGTCGCCGCCATCCCCGCCGTCGCCGCCATCTCCACCCGGGCTGGTCGGGCTGCCGCTGTTGCAGGCGGTCAGTGCGAACAGGGCCACGGTCGCGATGCCGAGCCCTGCCAGTGTGCGTGTACGTCGCATGTTCGTCTCCTTATGGGATGGGTGGTCGGAAGTCAGTGCGTGAGCAGCTTCGAGAGGAAGTCCTTGGCCCGTGTGCTCTGCGGGTTGGTGAAGAACTCCTCGGGCGTGGCCTCTTCGACGATCTGCCCGTCGGCCATGAACACCACGCGGTTGGCGGCCTTGCGGGCGAAGCCCATCTCGTGGGTGACGACGATCATCGTCATGCCCTCCTTGGCCAGCCCGATCATCACGTCGAGCACCTCGTTGATCATCTCGGGGTCGAGCGCGCTGGTGGGCTCGTCGAACAGCATGACCTTCGGGCGCATGGCCAGGGCGCGCGCGATCGCC
This sequence comes from Microbacterium bandirmense, assembly GCF_037204185.1. Classification (NCBI taxonomy): domain Bacteria; kingdom Bacillati; phylum Actinomycetota; class Actinomycetes; order Micrococcales; family Microbacteriaceae; genus Microbacterium; species Microbacterium bandirmense. Next base: position 23,546 of record NZ_JBBDGM010000006.1, read on the forward strand.
ACGCGCTGCTGCTGTCCGCCGGAGAGCTGCGCGGGGAGCTTCGAGGCCTGCTGCGCCACGCCGACGCGCTCGAGCAGCGCCATGGCCTCCTTCTCAGCATCCACCTTCTTCAGTCCACGCACCTTGATCGGTCCGAGCGTGACGTTCTCGAGGATCGTCAGATGGGCGAAGAGGTTGAACGACTGGAACACCATGCCGACCTCGGCACGCAGATGCGCCAGGGCCTTGCCCTCGGCCGGCAGCAGCTTGCCGTCGATGCGGATCTCGCCGCTGGTGATCGTCTCGAGCCTGTTGATGGTGCGGCACAGCGTCGACTTGCCCGAGCCGGAGGGCCCGATCACCACGACGACCTCGCCCGTCTCGACGGTGAGGTCGATGTCCTTCAGCGCCTGGAAATCGCCGTAGTGCTTCTGCACGTTCTCGACGACCACGAGGGCGTCTCTGCTCTCTGCCATGACGACAACTCTAGGGCCGCAGGCGCCGGCGAACCGTGCGCGCACGGCGGGTTTTACCGTTTCGTGACCGTGCCCGATGGCCCGGGCGCGGCGTCGTCAGCCGGCGGCGCGCTGCGAGAAGGCGCTCTCGTACAGGCAGACACTCGCTGCGGTGGCGAGGTTCAGCGACTCGGCCCGGCCGAAGATCGGCAGCTTGAGGGCGTGATCGGCCAGCGCGAGGGCATCCGATTCGAGCCCGCGCGCCTCGTTGCCGAACAGCCAGGCCGTCGGGCGGTCCAGCACGCCCTCGGCGCGCGCGGCGAGCAGATCGTCGCCCTGCACATCGGCGGCCAGCACCTGCATGCCCGCGGCGTGCGCACGGGTGACCACGTCGTCGAGCTCGCCGCCCACCGAGATCGGCAGGTGGAACAGCGATCCGGTCGTGGAGCGGACGACCTTCGGGTTGTACGGATCGACGGTGCGGCCGGTGAGCACGACGGCATCCGCCCCCGCCGCGTCCGCGGCGCGGATGATCGTGCCGAGGTTGCCGGGATCGCGCACCTCCTCGCAGATCGCGATGAGCGTCGGGGATGCCGCGAAGATGTCCTTCACCGCGGTCGGCGTCTGCCTCGCCACGGCGACGAGCCCCTGCGGGGTGACCGTGTCGGCCATCGCCGAGAGGACGTCCTCGGTCACGTACTGCACCTCGAGGTCGGCGTCCGCCGCGAGGTCGCGCACGTCGGCGTGCTTCTCCCAGCTCGTCGGCGTCGCGAACAGCTCGACGATCGCCTCGGGCAGATAGCGCAGCGCCTCGCGGACCGCCTGCGGCCCCTCGAGCAGGAACAGCCCGGTCTCGGTGCGGGCGCTGCGCTTGGACAGCTTGGCGACGGCACGGACGCGGGGTGAGCGAGGATTCTCCAGCACGGGGCCAGTCTATCGGCGCGATGACCCCGATCCGGGGATGCGAAACGGGCGCCTCCCCGCAGGGAGACGCCCGTTTCCGGAGAGCGAACCGATCAGGCGGCCGACTTCGGAGCGTTGACGTCCGAGGGCAGCGCCTGCTTCGCGGTCTCGACCAGCGACGCGAACGCGGCGGCGTCGGTCACGGCGAGCTCGGCGAGCATGCGGCGGTCGACCTGCACACCGGCCAGGCCCAGACCCTGCATGAAGCGGTTGTACGTGATGCCGTTCTGGCGGGCAGCGGCGTTGATGCGCTGGATCCACAGACGACGGAAGTCGCCCTTGCGCTTGCGACGGTCACGGTACGCGTAGACGAGCGAGTGGGTGACCTGCTCCTTCGCCTTGCGGTACAGACGCGAACGCTGGCCACGGTAACCCGAGGCGCGTTCCAGGATGACGCGACGCTTCTTCTGGGCGTTTACGGCCCGCTTGACTCTAGCCATTTTCGTGTATTCCTCTTCGTACGTTCAGTCCGGGCGCTCAGCCGCGACCGAGAAGCTTGTTCGCGACCTTGGAGTCGGCCTTCGAGAGCACCTGGTCCTGGTTCAGGCGACGGGTGCGACGGCTCGACTTGTGCTCGAGGTTGTGGCGCATACCGGCCTGCTGCTTCTTCAGCTTTCCGCTGCCGGTGATCTTGAAGCGCTTCTTCGCACCCGAGTGGGTCTTCTGCTTCGGCATCTTCTCTTCCTTCGTGTGGCGCCCTGGCGGGCGACGGTGGATACCCGCTCGCAAGCGGGAGACTGGGGGGCCGCTCAGGCGGCGGATTCGTCCTTGGCGGCGTCGCCGCCCTGCGCGGCGGACTTCGCATCGCGGGCTGCCTGCTTGTTGGCGGAGCGGACGGCGTTCTGCTCTGCCTTGGCCTCGGACTTGTTCTTCAGCGGCGCGACGACCATCACCATGTTTCGGCCGTCGATGGTCGGGTTCGACTCGACCGTGCCGAACTCGGCGACGTCCTCGGCGAACTTGCGCAGCAGACGCACGCCCTGCTCGGGGCGCGACTGCTCACGTCCGCGGAACAGGATCATGGCCTTGACCTTGTCGCCCGCCTTGAGGAAGCCCTCGGCGCGCTTGAGCTTGGTCGTGTAGTCGTGGGCCTCGATCTTCAGGCGGAAGCGGACCTCCTTGAGGATGGTGTTCGCCTGGTTGCGGCGCGCTTCCTTGGCCTTCTGCGCGGCCTCGTACTTGAACTTGCCGTAGTCCATGATCTTGACCACGGGCGGCTTGGAGTTGGGCGCCACCTCGACGAGGTCGAGGTCGGCTTCCTGGGCCAGACGCAGCGCTGCCTCGATGCGGACAACGCCGATCTGCTCACCCGCGGGGCCGACGAGGCGGACCTCGGGGACGCGGATGCGCTCATTGGTACGGGGATCGCTGATGCGGAGCTCCTTAGACGTGGGTTTCGGCCACCGATCCGCTTTGTGCGTCTCGGGCGAAGTCGGAGTTCTCCCCACCCGCCGATGCATGAGAAGCACCGGCTTACACACCCTTTCCACCGGAATCCGGCGGGGTGCAGAACCCGGTAGCCTGGAACGGCAAGCGCGGGTGGGATTCGATCCTCTTTCGTACCGGAGCAGAAAGCTCCGGAGCCCGCAGAAGTCTACCAGAAAGCACCCCGAAGTGACGATTCCTGCTGACGACCACCGCCACGAGACCTGGGAACAGCAGGAGCGCGCCGCGAACGCGGCAAGCCGCGACATCGCCGACGTTCCCGCCGTCGAAGTGATCACCACGACGGCCGTGCACCTGATGAGCGCCGCCGCCGTCAAGCTGGGCCTGGCCGACGACCCCGACAACCAGCTCGATCTCGACGAGGCGCGCAAGCTGATCAACGCCCTGGCCGGGCTCATCACCGCCGGCGCCCCCGAGATCAGCAGCGCCCATGCCGCTCCCCTGCGCGACGGCCTGCGCTCACTGCAGCTCGCGTTCCGCGAGGCGTCGTCGATCCCGGATGCCATCGGCCAGGGCCCCGGCGAGAAGTGGACCGGGCCGGTCAACTGAGGCACTGAGAGCCGGCTGCGGGAAGGATCCCTGCGCTCGCAGAGCGGGTACCCCTCCCGCTTCGCGGGTCCCTCCCCGATGCTCGCTCCGGGAACCTTCCCTCCGCCTTGCGTCTCAGGTTGACCTTTGAATGAGAAGTGAGGAAGAGAGGTCAGGCGGAGCGGGTGAGCTTCACCGTCAGCGAGTCGACCAGCACGGCCATGCGGTCATCCGCCGCCCAGCGCTGGGCGAGCCGTGCGAGCACGGCGTCGAGGGTCTCGCGGTCGAGGCCGTCGATCAGCTCGAGGGTGACGATCAGCTCGGGACCGCGCATGCGGGCATCCGGATCACCGGCCGAGACCGACACGTCGATCACCGCCATCTCCTGGCCGATGCTCTCGTGCAGCGCCGTGAAGACCTCGGGCGAGAGGAAGCTCGGCTCCCAGGGCTGACCCTGCGCGATCGCCCAGACCGCAGGCCGCCGCAGCACGAACTCGGTGTCGGATGCCGGATCGAGCACGATCAGGTCGGTCTCCTCACCGGAGGCCGACAGCGCGACCCGCACCGCCTCGACCGGGATCGGCCGCGCCAGGGCATTCCATCGCCGCATCGTGTCGACCGACGAGAACACCGGCTGCACGCGCCGACCGTCCGGGGCTGCGACGGTGACGATCGACAGCTCCTGGCTCTTGTCGACCTTCAGGCCGGTGGGCCCGACACCCTCATCACCCTTCTCGGCGACGAGCGGCACGAGCACGCGGGCACGGCGGAACGCGTCGACGACCTCGACCTGGGAACCCTTGCCGGCACGGAAGCGCACCAGGGCCGCGAGCAGCGCGGGGTCGGCGGAGCCGTCGTCCCCCGCATTCGGGTTCGCCTCGAAGCTGCGCCCCTCCCAGGGGACACCGGCGGAATCGGCCGTGTTCGCCCCGCGGTCGCAGGCGTCGTCAGTCCCCTGCGACATCCAGTGCCTCAGCCAGCGTGAACTGACCGGCGTAGAGCGCCTTGCCGACGATCGCGCCCTCGACGCCCAGCGGCACGAGCTCGCGCAGGGCGGCGATGTCGTCGAGGTTCGAGACACCACCCGAGGCGATCACCGGCTTCGGGGTGCGCGAGGTGATCTCGCGCAGCAGATCGAGGTTCGGGCCGCGCAGTGTGCCGTCCTTGGTGACGTCGGTGACGACGTAGCGGCTGCACCCGGCCTCTTCGAGGCGCTCGAGCACCTCCCAGATGTCGCCGCCCTCCTTGGTCCAGCCGCGGGCCGCGAGCGTCGTACCGCGCACGTCGAGCCCGACCGCCACAGCCTCGCCGTAGCGGCTGATCACGTCGGCCGCCCACTCGGGGTTCTCGAGTGCCGCGGTGCCCAGGTTGATGCGCGCCGCGCCCGACTCGAGCGCCGCCTCGAGCGAGGCGTCGTCGCGGATCCCACCGGAAAGCTCGACGTTCACGCCACGGTACTGCTTGATGACCTTGCGCAGGATGGCCGTGTTGCTGCCGCGTCCGAATGCCGCATCGAGGTCGACGAGGTGGATCCACTGGGCGCCTGCGTCGACGAACTCGCCGGCCGCGTCGACGGGATCGCCGTAGTTGGTCTCGGTGCCGGCCTCGCCCTGGGTGAGTCGCACCGCCTTTCCGCCCGCGACATCAACGGCGGGCAGCAGGATCAGGGCAGGTGACTGTGCGAAATCGTTCATGTCTTCCTTGAAGAGGGGTGACGACGGCCCGAGTGGGCACGAGAGTCGAGAGTAGTCCGGGTCGGCGCTGCGCTCAAACCATGTTGCGCTTGTCAGAGCGCTTCGACCCAGTTGCGCAGCAGGCGGATGCCGGCGTCGCCGGACTTCTCGGGGTGGAACTGGGTCGCCGACAGCGGCCCGTTCTCGACGGCCGCGATGAAGCGCTCGCCGTGCGTGGCGTAGGTGACCGCGGGCTGCGGGAACGGCGGGATCACGTCGAGTTCCCAGGTCTTGGCCGCGTAGGAGTGCACGAAGTAGAAGCGCTCCTGCTCGATGCCGCGGAACAGCACCGTGCCCTCGCCCGGCTCGACCGTGTTCCAGCCCATGTGCGGCAGCACCGGTGCGTCGAGTTCGGTGACGGTGCCCGGCCACTCCCCCAGTCCCTCGACGTCGTGACCGCGCTCGACTCCGCGCTCGAACATGATCTGCATGCCGACGCAGATGCCGAGCACGGGACGCCCGCCCGCCAGTCTGCGGTCGACGATCTCGTCGCCGCCGTGGGCGATCAGGGCGTCTCGCACAGCGGCGAACGCCCCGACGCCCGGCACGACGAGCCCATCGGCCTCGAGGGCGCGACCGCGGTCACGGGTGAGCTCGACCTCGGCACCGGCGGCTGCGAGGGCCTTCACCGCCGAGTGGACGTTGCCAGACTCGTAGTCGAAGACGGCGACGCGGGGAGCGCTCACAGCGCTCCCTTGGTGGAGGGGATGCCCTCGACCAGTGGGTCGATGGCCTTCGCCTGCCGGAAGGCACGGGCGAACGCCTTGAACTCGGCCTCGGCGATGTGGTGCGGGTCACGCCCGCCGAGCACGCGCACGTGCACCGTGAGCCCGGCGTTCAGCGTGATCGCCTCGAACACGTGGCGGACGAGCGAGCCGGTGAAGTGGCCGCCGATGAGGTGGAACTCGAAGCCGGCCGGTTCGCCATCGTGCACCAGGAAGGGGCGACCCGAGATGTCGACGACGGCCTGCGCGAGGGCTTCGTCCAGGGGCACCAGTGCGTCGCCGTACCGCGAGATGCCCGCCTTGTCACCGAGGGCATCGCGGATGGCCTGTCCGAGCACGATCGAGATGTCCTCGACGGTGTGGTGGGCGTCGATGTGCGTGTCGCCCTTGGCCCGGACGGTGAGATCGGTGAGCGAGTGCTTTGCGAACGCGGTGAGCATGTGGTCGAAGAAGGGCACCGAGGTGTTGATGTCGGTCCGGCCCGTTCCGTCGAGGTTCACCTGCACCTCGACGGTCGACTCGGACGTGCTGCGGGTGCGCTGCGCGGTACGCGGCTGCGGGGCGGTGCGGGAGTCGCTCATGAGTGGGATCCTATCGATGCGAGGGCTTCGAGAAAGGCGCTGGTCTCGGCCTCGGTTCCTGCCGAGACGCGCAGGTGTCCGGGGATGCCGACATCACGGATCAGCACACCGCGCTCGTACAGAGCGCGCCAGAGTGCGGGCGGGTCATCGACCCCGCCGAAGAGCACGAAGTTCGACCACGACTCGTGCGGCGTGAAACCGAGCGCTTCGAGCGTGGCCGAGATGCGGTCGCGCTGCTCGACGATCTCGTCGACCATGCGCAGCATCGTGTCGGAGTTGCGGAGCGCTGCCAGGGCGGCGGCCTGAGTCAGGGCACTGAGGTGGTAGGGCAGCCGCACCAGGCGCAGCGCGTCGATGAAGGCCGGGTCCGCTGCGACGTAGCCGACGCGGGCGCCCGCGAACGCGAAGGCCTTGCTCATCGTGCGCGAAACCGCCAGCCGTGGGCGACCGTGCAGCAGGGTCACCGCCGATACCGCCTCGTGGGGGGCGAACTCGAAGTAGGCCTCGTCGACGATCACGACCCCGCGCGCGGCCTCGTACACGGCCTCGATCACGTCGAGCCCGAGCGGGGTGCCCGTGGGGTTGTTGGGTGCGCACACCATGACGACGTCCGGATCCGCGGCGGCCACCTGTGCCGCAGCATCGTCGGGACTCAGCGAGTAGTCGTCGTCGCGAGTGCCGGCCACCCAGCTCGCACCGGTGCCCTGGGCGATCAGCGGGTACATCGAGTAGGTCGGCGCGAACCCGAACACCGTGCGTCCGGGTCCGGCGAAGGCCTGCATGATGTGCTGCAGCACTTCGTTGGACCCGTTGCCCGCCCAGATCTGATCGGCGGTCAACCCGTGTCCGAGGTACTCGGCGAATCCCTCGCGGAGCGCCGTGAACTCGCGGTCGGGGTACCTGTTGACATCGCGCAGAGCGAGGGCGATGTCATCGAGGATGTCACTGGCGACCTCATCGGGAACCGGATGCGTGTTCTCGTTCACGTTCAGCGCGACGGGCAGAGGAGCCTGCGGGGCGCCGTAGGGAGTGAGTCCGCGAAGGTCATCGCGGAGGGGCAGCTCATCGAGGGAGGTCACCCTTCCCATCGTAGAGCGGGTGGCCGTGAGTGGAGGCTCGATGACGCCGGGCGTCAGCTCGTGTAGGCGGTGGGAATGGAGATCTCGGCACCGACCTGGATCGCACCGGAGCTGAGGTTGTTCAGGCGCTTGATGTCTTCGATGACCACGCGCGGGTCTGCGCCGGGTGCCGCTTCAGCGGCGATCGACCACAGGCTGTCACCCGGCAGCACGGTGACCGACTCGAACGAGACCGGCTCGCTGTGAGAGCCGGACGCGAGCGCCGAACCGCCGGCGAGCACTGAGAAGGCGATGCCCACCGCGACGGGAAGGGCCGCCGCCACCGCGAGCACCCGGCGACCACGGGCGGTGATCCGCAGCCGGGTGGCCATCGGGACCGGTCGGCTCGTCGTCGCCTGGATTCCGATCGTGCTCATGGTGACTCCTCTGCTCTCCCCGCCATGGGGTGGAAGTGGTACAGCTTTCGCATCCGGCATCCGGCCGGGGATGCCGGATGCGAAGCTACGTACCGAACTTATCTTCGATATCGAACATCTGTCAAGACTTCTTCGAAACCACACCCGTGACTTTGTCGACACGCTCGAACAGATCTTCCGATTCGGGCATGTTCTCGGATACGGTTTCGATGAAGACAGCCCACCATGGGCCACCGACATTCGAACCGGAACGCCGCGCAGCCGCGGTTCCCGCACCGGCAGGAACGCACGAAGGAGCACCGATGAGCGACACCCCCGCCCCCGCATCCGAGGCTCCGCGCACACGGCGTCGCAAGAATCTCAGCGCCAAGCAGATGGCGATCCTCGAGGTGATCCAGACGTCGATCGCCCGGCACGGCTACCCGCCGAGCATGCGCGAGATCGGCGACGCCGTCGGCCTGAAGTCACTCTCCAGCGTGACCCATCAGCTCGGCCAGCTCGAGCTCAGCGGCTACCTGCGCCGCGACCCGGGCAAGACGCGGGCCATGGAGGTGCTGATCGACCTGCCGGGCTCCGGCACCGAGAACCCCGCCGACACCTCGCCGACCGTCGGCGACGCCGCGCTCGTGCCCCTGGTCGGTCAGATCGCCGCCGGGGTGCCGATCACCGCCGACCAGCAGGTCGACGAGATCTTCCCGCTGCCGCGCCAGCTGGTGGGCAAGGGCGACCTGTTCATGCTCAAGGTCAGCGGCGAGTCGATGATCGATGCCGCGATCTGCGACGGGGACTGGGTCGTGGTGCGCACACAGAACACCGCCGAGAACGGCGAGATCGTGGCCGCCATGATCGACGGCGAGGCCACGGTCAAGACGTTCCGCCAGCGCGATGGCCACACCTGGCTGCTCCCCCGCAACTCCGCCTTCGAGCCGATCCTGGGCGACGATGCCGTGGTGCTCGGCAAGGTCGTGGCGGTGCTGCGCGCGGTCTGATCCACGCCCCCTCTGAACGCCGACGCCCCCTTCCAGATGCGCATCTGGGAGGGGGCGTCGACGGTGCGAGGGGGCGTCGGTGGATATCGCCTCGCGTATGCGCGGCTCAGACCGCGACCGACACGTCCTCACGCACGCGGCGGGTGGCCTCGACGATGTTGCGCAGCGAGGCGACCGTCTCGTCGTAGCCGCGGGTCTTCAGCCCGCAGTCGGGGTTGACCCAGAGCTGGCGCACGGGCAGCGCGTCGACGGCGCGACGCAGCAGCACCTCGATCTCGTCCACGCCGGGAACCCGCGGCGAGTGGATGTCGTAGACTCCAGGGCCGATGCCGTGATCGAATCCGTTCGCAGCGATGTCGTCGACCACGTCCATCCGGCTGCGAGCGGCCTCGATCGAGGTGACGTCGGCATCCAGCGCGCGGATCGCGTCGATGACGACGCCGAACTCCGAGTAGCAGAGGTGCGTGTGGATCTGGGTGGCGGCCGCCGCACCGCCGGTGGCGAGACGGAACGAGCCGACCGACCAGTCGAGGTATGCCGGCTGGTCGATGCTCTTCAGCGGCAGCAGTTCGCGCAGCGCCGGCTCATCGACCTGGATGATGCCGATGCCGGCCGCCTCCAGGTCGCCGATCTCGTCGCGCAGCGCGAGGGCGACCTGGTTGGCCGTCTCGCCCAGGGGCTGGTCGTCGCGCACGAACGACCACGCGAGGATCGTCACCGGGCCGGTCAGCATGCCCTTGACCGGCTTCACGCTCAGCGACTGCGCGTACGACGCCCACGACACGGTGATGGGCGCAGGACGCGACACGTCGCCCCACAGGATCGACGGACGCGTGGCGCGCGATCCGTAGGACTGCACCCAGCCGTGCTGGGTCACCGCGAAGCCGTCGAGGTTCTCGGCGAAGTACTGCACCATGTCGTTGCGCTCGGGCTCGCCGTGCACGAGCACATCGAGGCCCAGATCCTCCTGCAGCGCGACGACGCTGTCGATCTCGCGCTTGAGGAAGTCCTCGTAGTCGTCGGCGGGCAGCTCGCCGCGAGTGAACTGCGCGCGGGCGCGGCGGATGTCGCCGGTCTGCGGGAACGATCCGATGGTGGTCAGCGGCAGCGCCGGCAGGCCCAGCGCCCGCTGCGCCTCCTCGCGCGCCTCATAGGGTGCGCGTGCGAAATCGGCATCCGCCAGCGTGCGCCCGCGCACGGCGCCGTCGCGAACGCCCGGCGCATCCCGACGGTCGGCGAGTGCGGACGACGCCGCCTGCAGCTCCTCGGCGATGGCATCCGCACCCTGTGCGAGCCCGGCGGCGAGGGTGACGACCTGGCCGACCTTCTGGTCGGCGAAGGCGAGCCACGACACCAGACGGTCATCGAGCAGGCTCTCGTCGCTGACATCGTGCGGCACGTGCAGCAGCGACGTCGAGGTCGAGGCGGCGACCGATACGGCGCCGAGGGCACGCAGCTGCTCGAGCTTGCCGAAGGCGCCGGCGAGGTCGCCGCGCCAGATGTTGTGCCCGTCGATCACACCGCCGACGAGCGTCTTCTCACCGAGTTCGGGGAGCGCGGCCGGCACGCCACCGCGCACCAGGTCGATCGCGATCGCCTCGATGGGCGCGGCAGCCAGCACGGCGAGCGTGTCACCGAGCGCCGCGTAGGGCGCGGCGACGAGGATCGACGGACGCTCCGACTCGGCGCCCAGCACGGCGAGGGCGCGATGTGCGGCATCCGCCAGCGTCGCCGGGTCGGCCGGCAGCGACTCGCTCACCAGCGCGGGCTCGTCGAGCTGCACCCAGTCCGCGCCCGCGGCCTTCAGCCGGCCGAGCAGCTCGACGTACACCGGCAGCACATCGTCCAGACGGCTGAGCGGGTCGTAGCCCTCGGGTGCGGCATCCGACGCCTTCGCCAGCGCGAGCAGCGTGACGGGTCCGACGATGACCGGGCGGGTGCGGTAGCCGCCCGCGACCGCCTCACGCACCTGCTGCACGAGGCTGTCGTTCGAGAGCGAGAACGTCGTCTCCGGGCCGATCTCGGGAACCAGGTAGTGGTAGTTGGAGTCGAACCACTTCGTCATCTCCGACGCGGCGCGGTCACCCTCGCCGCGCGCGATGGTGAAGTAGGCCGGCAGGCCGATGGAGCCATCGGCGTCGCGCAGGTCCTCGAAGCGCGCCGGGATCGCACCGACCGTCACGGCGGCGTCGAGCACCTGGTCGTAGAACGAGAACGACTCGGGGATCGCCGAGTCCTCGCGACCGAGACCCAGCTCGGCGAGACGGGCGCGCGTCGCTGCGCGCAGCTCGGCGGCGGTGCTCTCGAGCTCAGCCAGGTCGGAGCGACCGGCCCAGAAGGACTCGACCGCCTTCTTCAGCTCGCGGCGACGGCCGATGCGCGGGTAGCCGAGGATCGTTCCAGCGGGGAAAGCGGTCATGGTGTTCCTTACTTCGATGGTGCGGAGAGCTGACAGTCGGGGATCACGTCCGCCGCGCGGAGGACGTCCAGCACGGTGTCGTGCTGGTTGAAGGCGTAGAGGTGCACCCCCGGTGCACCGCCGTCGACGACGGCGCGGACGAGATCGGATGCCCAGCGGATGCCGATCTGCCGGCGCCCTTCGGCGGTCGGCTCGATCTCGAGGGCGATGGCCAGTTCGCTCGGCAGCTCCTCACCGGTCAGCTCGAGCACGCGCGTCAGACGGGCGGGTGAGGTGATCGGCATGATTCCGGGCAGGATCGGGATGGTGACGCCGGCGCGACGCGCGCGCTCGACGAAGGCCAGGTAGTGGTCGGGATGGAAGAACAGCTGCGTGATCGCGAGGGTCGCCCCGGCCGCCTGCTTGGCCAGCAGCGCGTCGACGTGCTGACTGCTGTACGCGGAGCGCGGATGCCCGTTGGGGAATGCCGCGACGGCGATGTTCACCTTGCTGCGCGGCGCCACGCGCACCGCACCGGGGTTTCCGGGAACGGGCGACTCCTCGTACGGCGCCCGCTCGGCCTGCACCCGGTCGATGAGCTGTACCAGCTGCGCCGAGCTCTCGAGATCGCCGAGGAACGGCTCGTCCTCGTCGTGCCCGGCGGGCGGGTCGCCGCGCAGGGCGAGGAAGCTGCGCACTCCGGCGTCGAGGAACTCCCGGATCAGCCGGGCGGCGCCGGTGTAGGTGTTTCCGACGCAGGTCAGGTGGGCGAGCGGCTCGGTGTCGGTGTGCGCGCGGATGTAGCGCAGCACCTCGAGCGATCGCCCGCCCGTCGAGCCGCCCGCGCCGTAGGTGACCGAGAGGAAGTCGGGTCCGGCCGCGGCGAGGTGGTCGATCGTGGCGTGCAGGGCCTGCGTGCTGGCCTCGGTGCGCGGCGGGTACAGCTCGAAGGAGAACGGGACGCTGCTCATGACATTCTCCTCACGGTGTCGGGGTGCATAGGGCACGCCGGGGGCGCACCCAGAACGCTAAGTGAGCGGCCCGCTCGGATGCACGATGTGTGACGCCGTGTGACACTCGCGGTCCGCCGTTAGGCTCGGATGCATGACCTCGTCGTTCGGATCGTGGCCGTCTCCGTTCACCGCTGCGCACATCGCGCAGGCATCCCCCCGCATCGACGGGGCCCGCTTCGTGGGCGACGAGATCTGGTGGGGGGAATCGGTGCCCTCCGAGGGCGGGCGAATCACCGTGCGCAGCTCATCGGGAGCCGAGATCCTGCCGGCTCCGTGGAACGCGCGTTCGCGCGTGCACGAGTACGGCGGCGGGTCGTGGACGGCGGACGCCGACGGCACCCTGTTCTTCGTCGACGGCGCGGATCAGCGCGTGTATCGGATGCCCCGTGCCGGCGCCCCGGTGCCACTGACCGCACCGGGGGCGGCTTACGGGGGGCTGCGCGCGCAGCACGGGCGTCTGCTGGCGGTGCGCGAGGATCTGCGCCCCGAGCCGCACGTGCGCGCGATCGTCGAGATCCCGCTGGACGGGTCGGCCGCGGAGGACGACGCCGCATTGACGACCGTGATCGCGACGAGCGGATTCGTCGCGCACCCCGCGCTCTCGCCCGACGGCTCGCACGTCGCGTGGGTGCAGTGGAGCACGGTGCACATGCCGTGGGATCGGGCGCTGCTGCATGTCGCCCCCGTCGACGGTGATCAAGTCGCGGGCGGCGATCAGATCGCGTCGATCGCGACCAGAGCTGCGCTGCAGCCGGAGTGGACGGCCGACGACGAACTGCTCTACCTCGACGATCCGACCGGCAGGTGGAACCTGCAGCGTGTGCGTCTGACGGACACGTCCGCGACGCCGCCGCCCGAGCCGGTCGCTCCCGCCGATTCCGATACCGGTGGCGGACTGTGGGTGCTCGGCAACCGCTGGTATCAGCCGCTCGACGACGGCCGCATCGTCGCCGTGCGCACCAACGGTCAGGATGAGATCGTGCTCCTCGGCGCCGATGGCCGGGTCGAACTGCTGACCGTGCCGATCACGGCCGGCGCGAGTGTCGACGACGCCACCGGTTCGCGCGTGCTCATCTCGGGTTCCGGTGCGACGGTGGGCGCGGGCCTGTGGTGTCTCGACGTGGATCGCGGCACGGTGACGACCATCACCGGCGGCGACGAGGCGGACGCCGCCTGGGTGCCGCGTGCGCGGCCGGTCACGTTCGAGGGCCGGCACGGCGCCGTGCACGCCTTCGACTACCCGCCCGCCAACCCCGACGTCACGGCGCCGCAGGGCGAGCTGCCGCCGTACATCGTCATGGTGCACGGCGGTCCCACCTCGCACGTCTCAGGTGCCGCATCCACCGCCTATGCGTACTGGACCAGCCGGGGAATCGGCGTGCTGGATGTGAACTACGGCGGATCGACCGGCTACGGTCGCGCGTACCGCGAGCGCCTCGACGGCGCATGGGGTGTCGTCGACGTCGACGACGTGATCGCGGCGGCGCGCGGGTTGGCGGATGCCGGGCTCGCCGATCCCGACCGGATCGCGATCCGCGGCGGGTCCGCCGGAGGCTGGACCGTGCTGAGCGCGCTCGTGCGCGGCGGCACCTTCGGCGCCGGAATCTCACGGTACGGCGTCGCCGACCTGCGGATGCTGGCGGCCGAGACCCACGACTTCGAGGCGCGCTACCTCGACGGTCTCGTGGGCCCGCTGCCCGAGACGGAGGCGGTGTACATCGAGCGCTCTCCCCTGTCGCACGTCGATCGGATCGACGTGCCGGTGCTGCTGGAGCAGGGCAGCGAGGATCGGGTGGTGCCGCCGTCGCAGTCGGAGGCGATCCGCGACGCGCTGGCCGCCCGCGGCGTGCCGCACGAGTACGTGCTGTACGAGGGCGAGGGGCACGGGTTCCGCGCGGCGGAGACGATCATCTCGTCGCTGGAGACCGAGCTGCGCTTCCTCGGCCGGGTGTTCGGCTTCGACCCGCAGGTGTGAGGACTACTCCCCCATGCGGTTGCGGGTGCGCATGGCGCGCTCGGCCTCGCGGGTGTCCTGCCGCTCGCGCAGCGTCTGCCGCTTGTCGAACTCGCGCTTGCCCTTGGCCAGGGCGATCTCGACCTTGGCGCGCCCGTCCGAGAAATACAGTCGCAGCGGGATCAGCGTGTAGCCGCCGGCCGAGACGGCGTGCTCGAGCTTGTGGATCTCGTCACGGTGCAGCAGCAGCTTGCGGATGCGCTTGGCGGAGTGGTTGGTCCAGTGCCCCTGCGAGTACTCCGGGATGTGCACCGCGTCGAGGAAGGCCTCGCCGCCCTTGATGTACGCGTAGCCGTCGCTGAGGTTCGCGCGCCCCTGGCGCAGCGACTTCACCTCGGTGCCGGTGAGCACGAGGCCTGCTTCGTACGACTTCTCGAGGTTGTAGTCGTGACGCGCGCGACGGTTGGTCGCGATGACCTTCTCACCGCGTTCCCTGGGCATGTTCTTCTCCTGACGATGGGCAGCCCACAAGTATATGCCGGATGTGGCCGCGCGCGCAGCCGGTGCTAAGCGCGCAGCCAGCGGCGGATCGCGAAGCCGGCCGACAGGGCGGCGAGCACGATGCCGATCCCGATCAGCACCGGCACCACGAAGACGGCATCCGACATCCCGACCAGCGGACGCATGAACGGCACCCGCTCGGCGAGATAGCCCTCGACCCCGAATTGCACGCCGGCGAGCACCGCGCCGCTGGCGAGCACCGAGCCGAGGAACGCCGCGAACACACCCTCGAGCACGAACGGCAGCTGGATCGATCGGTTCGACGCGCCGACCAGACGCATGATCGCGATCTCCTTGCGGCGGGCGTACGCCGACAGGCGGATGGTCGTGCCGATCAGCAGCACCGCCGCGATCAGCATGAGAGCCGCGACACCGACGGCGATGTACGTCGCCACCGTCAGCCCCGAGAAGAGCGGATCGAGCAGCTTGCGCTGGTCCTGCACCTCGTCGACACCGGAAACGCCCGAGAACGCCTCGCTGATGACGTCGGACTGCTGCGGGTCCTTCAGGGTGACGCGGAACACCTCGCCCATGTTCTCGACGCCGAACGCTCCTGCCTGCTCCTCGCCGAAGCGCTCGACCCAGAGCTCGAAGGTGGCCTGCTTGTCTTCGAAGACCACGTCGCTGATCAGCGGCGACAGGGCGTCGCCGTCGAGATCCTGCTGGATCCTCTCCACCTGCTCGGGGGTGGCCGCCCCGTCGACGCAGTTCGCCGACGTCGACAGCGGAGAGCACATGTACACCGTGACCTCGGCCTGCTCGCCCCAGTACGCGCGCATGGTGCTGATCTGGGTCTGCATGAGGATCGCCGCGCCCACGAAGGTCAGCGACACGAAGGTGACCAGCACGACCGAGATGACCATGGAGATGTTGCGGCGCAGCCCTGCGAGTGCCTCACCGACGATGAGTCCGAATCTCATGACGTGGGACCCACTTCCTCGTCGTCGCCGTCGGAGAGGCCGAGACGATCGGCCATGCCGAGCTCGGCGACGTCGACCTCAGGCAGGATGATCGGGTTCGTGCGCGGCACGCGGGCGGAGGCCTGCTCGTCGCCGGATGCCGGCGCCTGCCCGGCGTCCGCGGGCTCGCCGGATGCCGCGGGCTCGGCGGCGCGAGTGGGTCGGTTCGTCTCGGCGGGCGGGTCGGGCGGGCGCACCTCGGGGACGGCAGCGGTCTCGCGCTGCACCTCCTGCACGGCTGTCAGCGCCGCTGCGGCGGCAGCGCCGCGCACCGTCTCGGGCTGCAGACGCGGGATGCTGGAGGTGTCGCCGTAGCCGCCACCCAGCTCGTCGCGCACCATCACGCCGTTCTGCAGCTCGATCACGCGCCGCTGCATCTGGTCGACGAACGCGGCCTCGTGCGTCGCCATCACCACGGTCGTGCCGCCGGCGTTGATGCGGGTGAGCAGCTGCATGATGCCGACCGAGGTGGCCGGGTCGAGGTTTCCGGTGGGCTCGTCGGCCAGCAGCACCTTGGGCCGGTTGACGATGGCGCGTGCGATCGCGACGCGCTGCTGCTCGCCGCCGGAGAGCTCATGCGGCATGCGCTTGGCCTTGCCGTCGAGGCCGACCAGCGCGAGCGCCTCGGGCACGGCCTGCTGGATGAATCCGCGTGAGGAGCCGATCACCTGCAGGGAGAAGGCGACGTTCTGCGCCACGGTCTTCGACGGCAGCAGGCGGAAGTCCTGGAACACCGACCCGATCTGGCGCCGGAAGTAGGGCACCTTGCGGTTGGCGAGCGAGCGCAGGTCCCGACCGAGCACGGCGACACGGCCGGTGGTGGGCACGTCTTCGCGGAGGATCAGACGCAGGCAGGTGGACTTCCCCGAGCCCGATGCTCCGACGAGGAACACGAACTCACCCGCCTCGACGTTGAAGTCGACATCGGAGAGCGCCGGGCGTTTGGTGCCGCGATAGCGCTTGGTGACGTTTTCGAACCGGATCATGGCGTTTCGAGCCTAGGCGCGCGTCGCCGTTCGAGGCACAGCGACACTCCCCGGGTGTCGGGTGGCGGCGATCAGGCACCTGCCCGCGTCCTGCGACTGATATACACGTAGGGGCGCATTTCGACGCCGATGAGGGGATGCCGGCCGAGGCCGGGACAGACGTGAGGAGGGTGCTGCCATGAGCACGCCTGCAGGATGGTACGACGACGGATCCGGTCGTCAGCGCTGGTGGGACGGCCAGCAGTGGACCGAGAACTTCGCCCCGGAGGGGCAGAACGCGGCTGACGCCGCGACGTCGGAGGCCGGCATCCCGGCCTTCGACCCCGACGCGACCGTGCTGCGCGAAGACATCGCCACGCCGGCATCGCAGGACGAGCAGCCCACTCAGGCCTACCCGCCCTCGGATGTCGCTGCGCCCGGCTACGCGCCTCCGGCCGCGCCCGGGTTCGCCGATGTGAACGCGACCGCGGCCTACCCCGGTGCCTACCAGGCGCCCGGCACGGGAGATCAGTATGGGGCCTATCAGGGGGGCGGTGCCTACCAGGGCCCCGGCGAGCCGGCCGGGCCAAAGAAGAAGGTCTCTGTCATCGGCTGGATCGCCTTCGGCGTTGCACTGCTGGGGCTGCTGATCTGCTGGATTCCCTTCGTCGGTCTCTTCCTGCCGGTTATCGGTCTCGTGCTCTCGATCATCGCCCTGTTCATGAAGGGCGCGAAGTGGCCGGGCATCGTCGGGCTTGTCGCATCCGTGATCGGCTTGATCGTTTCGGTCCTGATCGTGATCGGCATCTTCGCACTCGCCCAGCAGGCGAGCGAGTACAGCAGCTACCCGTCCTCAACCTCCGACACCGTCGAGCCCGACGAGACCGACTCCGATGAGCCCACCGACGCCTCGGGCGAGGGTCGCCCCTCGGCCGACGAGGTCGCCACCGGGTTCGAGGAGATCATCGCGACGATGGGCATGACCGACGAACTCACCGACGAGCAGATCACCTGCTACGCCGACTACTTCGTGGCCTCCGACATCCCCGACGAGACCCTGTGGGTGATCGCCTCGGGTGACGAGACGCTCTCCGACGTCGATGCCGCCACCGAGTTCACCGAGAAGCTCACCGACGGCATGAGCACCTGCCTGATCCCGTAAGCGGGACCGTCGACACGACGAAGGCCCGGGAGCGCTGCTCCCGGGCCTTCGGTCTGTGCCCCCGTCTGTGCGGGGTGAGGATCAGTCCTCTTCTTTGCGCTTGCGCCAGCGGATGCCCGCCGAGATGAAGTCGTCGAGGTCGCCGTCGAACACGCGGTCGGGGTTGCCGGACTCGTGTCCGGTGCGCAGGTCCTTGACCAGCTGCTGGCCGTAGAGGAAGTACGAGCGCATCTGGTCGCCCCAGCTGGCGGTGATGTTGCCCGCAAGCTCCTTCTTCTTCGCCGCTTCCTGCTCCTTCTGCAGCAGCAGCAGGCGGGTCTGCAGCAGGCGCATGGCGGCGGCGCGGTTCTGGATCTGCGACTTCTCGTTCTGCATCGAGATGACGATGCCGGTCGGCAGGTGGGTGATGCGCACGGCGGAGTCGGTGGTGTTGACCGACTGTCCTCCGGGACCGGACGAGCGGAACACATCGACGCGGATGTCACCCTCGGGGATCTCGACCTCGGTGGCCTCCTCCATCAGCGGGATGACCTCGACGGCGGCGAACGAGGTCTGCCGCTTGTCGGCCGAGCCGAACGGACTGATCCGCGCGAGGCGGTGCGTGCCTGCCTCGACCGACAGGGTTCCGAACGCGTACGGAGCGGTGATCTCGAAGGTCGCCGACTTGATGCCGGCGCCCTCGGCGTAGGAGGTGTCCATCACCTTGGCGGGATATCCATGGTGCTCGGCCCAGCGCAGGTACATGCGCATGAGCATCTCGGCGAAGTCGGTGGCGTCGTCGCCGCCCGCACCGGAGCGGATCGTGATGATCGCGTTGCGGTCGTCGTACTCGCCGTCGAGGAGCGTCTGCACCTCGAGCTGGTTGATCGTGTCGGTGAGACCGGCGAGCTCGCGACGGGCCTCTTCGGCCGAGTCCTCGTCCTGCATCTCGTTGGCGAGGTCGACGAGCACCTCGAGGTCGTCGAGACGCTGCTCGACCTCGGTGACGCGCTTGAGGTCTGCCTGCTTGTGGCTGAGCGCGCTGGTCACCTTCTGCGCTTGCTCGGGGTCGTCCCAGAGATCCGGGGCCCCCGCTTCTTCGCTGAGTCGCGCGATGTCGGATTGGAGCCCCTGGACGTCGACGACCTCGCGGATGTCGCCGAAGGTGTGTCGCAGGGCCTGGATGTCGGCGGAGAGATCGAGTTCGAACATGGCAGTTCAGCCTATCGCGCTAGCGTGATGGTGTGAGCGACAGTGCAGCCAGCGTCCTGAAACGGTTCGGACCGATGGTGTACGCGCCGACGGTCCTGTTCGCACTGGGCGAGGGCGCGGTCATCCCGCTGATCCCGGTGATCGCGACCCGGCTCGGCGCCGACGTGTCGATGGCCGCGCTCGTCGCATCCGCCCTGGTCATCGGCCAGCTGTGCGGCAACATCCCCGCGGGTGTGCTCGTCGCCAGGATAGGCGAGCGCTTCACGATGGTCTTCGCCGGCATCGCCTCGGTGATCGCCGGCGTGGGGATGCTGCTCGCACCGTCACTGGTGCTGTTCGCCGCGGCGGTGTTCCTGCTGGGCTTCTGCGCGGCGGCCTTCGGCCTGGCGCGGCACGCCTTCATGACCACCCGCGTGCCACCGCGGTTTCGCGCCCGGGCGCTGTCGCTTCTGGGCGGGAGCTTCCGCTTCGGCGTGTTCATCGGCCCCTTTCTCGCTGCTGGGCTCATTCAGCTGACGGGCACCGAGATGTCGAGCATGTGGGTGCTGCTCGCGTGTGCGGGCGTGATCGTGCCACTGGTGCTGTTCGGCCCCGACCCCGAGAAGAGCAACCCGGTGCTGCTGAAGCCGACCGGAGCGGCGGTGGCCGAAGACTCCGGCGAAGTCGTCACGGGCTCGATCCCGACGATCGACCAGCAGGGCGTGCTGCGCACCATGTGGGCGTATCGTGCCGTGCTGCTGCGGCTCGGCTCGTCGGCCGCCGCACTGTCGGCGGTGCGCTCGGCGCGGCAGGTGATCCTGCCGCTGTGGGGCGTATCCCTCGGACTGGACGCGTCGACCATCGCCCTGGTGGTCGGTGTGACCGGCGCGATCGACTTCGCGCTGTTCTATGCGAGCGGCCAGGTGATGGACCGCTTCGGGCGGATCTGGGCGGCGATGCCCGCGATGCTGATGATGGGGGCCGGCTTCATCGCGCTCTCCCTCACGCACGACCTCGACGAGGCGACCATGTGGTTCGCGCTGATGGCGGCCGTGCTGGGCGTCGGCAACGGTCTCTCCAGCGGCATCCTGCTGACGTTCGGCGCTGATCTCGCCCCTGAACGCGAGCCCGCGGCCTTCCTGGGTTCGTGGCGCACTCTGACCGATGCGGGTGGAGCGGCCGCGCCGCTGATCGTCGCCGCGGTCACGGCGGCCGTGTCGCTGCCGCTGGCAACCGGTGTGATGGGAGCCGTCGCGCTGCTCGGCGCGGCCGGCTTCGTGCGCTGGACCCCGCGGTACCTGCCGAAGCGCCCCGTCTGAGCGCACGCCCCGACCGGCGGGCTCAGCGCAGCGCGGTGCGGCTGGTGCCGGTGGCCTCGAGGGGCACGCCGTCGGGCACGAACGGCGAGAGGACCGGCGGATGCCAGGTCGTCGCGACCGTCACGCGGGCCGATACCCCGTCCGGGGTTCCCGCCGCGATGAGCTCGGCGCCGTCGGAGATCGCGGAGACCACGGCATCCGCCTGCTCGCGCACCCCCGCATCCGTCAGCTCGGCGCGCACGTCCTCGCCCTCGACCTGCAGCACGAAGCCGTCGGAGCCGGCGAGCGCGGCGGCATCGGCGAGGGAGTCGAGCCGCTTCTGTGCGATGTACAGGTCGGTGGCGCAGACGCAGGTGAGGACGACCGCGATCGCCAGCAGGGTGTAGCCGAGGATCAGCGGCAGGATGCTGCCGTCGTCGTCTGCGGCGAGCGCGCGCAGCCGCGCACTCAGGCCGGTCGGGCGGTTCATTCGCTCCCCCACAGCCGGGACACCTTCTGGGCGGACTGCGCCTCGACGGGGATCGCCGCGATCCTGTCGAGCCCGAACAGCGGGGGCATGAACGGCAGCGACACGCTCGTGCGCACAGTGACGATCACCGTGGCGCCCGCGTCGGGGCAGCGTGAGGTGGCCGGCCGGCACGAGATCCCCACGTCGACCGCGTCGGGGTCCATCCCGTACTCGCGGACGACGCTGGCCAGCACGGCGTCGCCGGCGGAGGCCGCGGCGTCGGCGTCCGGGGCCTGCCCGATCACGCGCGCGGTGTGCCGCGCCGCCGCCTCGGCGCCGAGGGTCTGCTCCTGCACCGCGCCGAGGGTCAGCACCAGGTACACCAGCGGCACGAGCAGCAGGACGCCGACGACGATGAACTCCAGCGCCGCCGAGCCGGTCTCATCGGTCAGCATCCGCCGCTGCGGGGTCCGCGCCGGCAGCATCCGCCGCTCACTCCTCACCGAACGTCTCCACCGGCGCACGCGCCTCCACCTCCATCCCGTACGGGATGCCGATCAATCCCAGCACCGGCAGCATCGTGCGCACGCGCACGACCACGCTCGGATGCCCCAGGCTGCGGTCCTCGCCGACCGTGACATCGTCGGCGTAGGCCGTGCCCACCGCGCGGGTGATGACCGTCCGGGTGCGGGCGGCGCCCTCAGCGGGTGTGGTGTCGGCGAGCGCGGCGTAGTGCGCCCCTTCGACGGCGGCATCGTGCACGACGTTGCGCACGTACACTGCGAACGCGATCTGCAGCACGGCCAGCACGAGCGCGGTCAGCAGCGCCCCGACGAGCACGAACTCGACGGGACTGGATCCCCGCTCCTCGGCGAGGGGCTGCCGCACGCGCACGGACACGGGTCAGATGCCGGAGACCCGCGACATCGCCTGTTCGAACAGATCCACCAGCGCGGGACCGGCGACAGCCCAGATCACGACGACCAAGGCCGCGGTCATCAGCGTGACGAGGACCCAGCCGGGAACGTCGCCGCGCTCGTCCTCGGCGAGCCTGCGCCCGGCCCGGTACAGCTTTCCGATGGTCGCCATGTGTTGCTCCTTGTCTGTGAGGTGAAGGTGGGGGCGGCTCAGCCGAGGCCGAGACGAAGGATGAAGAGCCCCGGGTAGATCGCGAAGAGAACGGAAAGTGGGAGGATCAGGAAGACCAGCGGCAGCAGCCTGCCTGCTCGGCTGGCTTGCGTTCTGCCGCGTCCGCCGGAAGGAACATCGAGGGGTCAAGCACACCGTGAATGGTGATCGCCTGGGGTCGTCCCTGCACGATGTCCGACACGAGCACCCGCACGTCCAGAAGCTCCACGACCTCCCGGCGCATCGCCGCCGAGGCGTTCTCCAGACGACCTCGGGCCCTCTCCGCGAGCGCCGCCACGTCGGTGATCCGCTGGGCCTGGTCCTCCCGCCGCGAGTGTATCGACGCGAGCGCCTCCAGCCGCTCGCGTACGTCTGCGAGCTCCCCGCGCAGGCGCTCCATCGTCGCGCGGTGCTCTTCGGGGTCGTCAGCCATGAGGTACAGGTCCTTGGCGCGACCCATCGCCCGCTCTAGGGTGGTCTCCTGCTTGCGGAGCGCCGCCACCATCGGGGCGTCGTCGTTCAGGTCGGCGTCGTCATCCAGTTCCAGCCACTGCCGCGCGAGGCGCTCCAGCCGCTCGGGGTCGGCCAGCATCGCGGCCAGCTCATCCCAGACTGCCGCGTCGATAGCCGGTCCCTTGATCTGGGTGCAGGAGCACCGGGGCTGTTCCTTCGACCGGTACCGCTTGCCCGAGCACAGGTAGTAGTGGTTCGGGCGGCTCTTCGTGGCCACCCCGTCGTAGTGCTTGCCGAAGTCGCACGGGCCGAACAGTCGACCGGTCAGCATCTGTCGCTGAGGGGCCGAGGGGGTCCACGATGCTTTACGGTTGACGGCGCGTTGGAGTGCTTGCCACTCCTGCCGCGTAAACACCGGCTCGCCGAGGGTGACCGTCACAGTGTCCCCGTATTTCGGGGTGCCGTCGCGGTTCGTCTTGGTGACGTGGGCGTACTTCCGTCGCGCGTGGTCCGGGCGGCTCGGTGCACCCCAGACGGTCTCCCCCGTCCACAGCGACGGATTCGTCGCTGTCTGCCGGACGGTCTGGTACTGCCAAGTCGCGGCCTGGCGCGGGCGAAGCCCCATGAGGTTGAGCCGTTCCGCCACTTCGGCGGTGCTCAGGCGCTCCTTCACGAACAGGTGGTGCATCGTGCGGAGCACTTCGCGCTCGCGCTCGTCAGGCACGGGGCGGGCGTCCTTCTTGAGCCCTTCGAGCCGCCAGCCGAACGGCGGCTTGGAGCCTGCCCACCCTCCGGCGCGGCCCTTAGCACGCTGACCGGCGGCGGTGCGGGCGACGATGGTGTCGCGCTCGAATTCGGCGAACCCGGCCAGCATTGTTCGCATTGCGCGCCCTGCCGGGGTGCTCATGTCGATCTGCTCCTTGACCACCACGAGGTCCACGCCCATGTCGGATAGGCGGTCGGTCTCGCGGATCGCGTCACCGGCTTTGCGAGCGAAGCGGTCGAGCTTGGCGACGACCACGGCGTCCACCTTGCCGTCGCGGGCGTCCTGGAGCATCTGTCGCCAGGCGGGCCGGTTCGAGTCGGTGCCCGAGAGTCCCTCGTCCACGTATGCGCCGACGAGCTCCCAGCCGCGCGCCTTGATCGTGGCTTCGCAGATTTCGCGCTGTTCCGGCAGTGAAGTGTTGTCCACCTGGAGGTCGGTGCTGACGCGGGCGTAGTAGGCGGCGCGGGTCTTGGCGCTCATGTGGTCCTCCGGGCGTACGCCTCGCGGCGGGTTTCGTTGATGCAGTCGCGGCACCACGCCTGCCGGGACTCGCCGCCCCGCTTGCGGAGGGCGAACGCCGACACCGGCAGGTCTCGCGTGCAGTGCGGGCAGGTCTTGGTGGCTTCGGCAGTCATGGTCATCGGGTCACTTCCTCCATCGGGGTCGGGAGCCAGCGCGGATGAATCCGCCGCCAGCGGTCCACGCCCGGGATCAGCCCGAGTGTCGAACCGTCGTCCCAGGCGACGTGAACGGTCCCGGCGTCGTCCACGCCGGTCACTTCACCAGTCGCGTTCGGTTCGAGTCGGGTGTACGGGTCCGCCACGGAAACGAGCGCGATTTGCGCGCCCGCATCTGTGGGGTTCAGGTTCTCGGGCAGGTTGGCCCAGTCCTCGGCGTCTGCGGCCTGCTTCGCGAGGATGCGCTGACCGATCTCGCCCGCAATCTCGGCGGATCGTGTCTGGTCGTCAGTCATAGTCGGGTCTCCTCAGAAGTCGTAACCACCGCAGGCGAGCGCGACCTCGTACACCTCGGCGTAGTCGTCGGCGTTGTCCGGGTCGGCAGGGCGGTCGTGGTCGAGTTCGAACTGTTCGGTGGCGGCACGGACCGCACCCTCGGGGTAGAAGTCGAGGTCGAGGTCGTCGGTCATCTGCCGGACGAGGGCGTCCCAGACGCCCCCGTTGTAATCGACGTATTCGAGGGTCACGCGGCCTGCTCCTCGGTCTTGGCCTTCGGTTCGGGCTTCGGGGCGGTCGCACGGGCGACGGCGCGCTGGGCCTTCGCGCGGAGCGCGTCACTTGGCAGGGTCGCCAGCAGGGCCTTGGCTTGCTTCGGGTTCTCGACCACTGCGCGGGCGACCATCCCGGCGTGGCGCGCATCGTGCCCTGGGCGATACGTCGCCTTCGGCCCGACCGGCTCGCCGCACGTGCAGGCGCAGGTGTTCAGCGGAATCTGGGTGGCGGTGACCTTGGTGTTCATGGGGTATCTCCAATTTGCCGTCTGACCAGGGCTTTCCTGGCTTCGTTTTCCATGAAAACACACCCGTGTTTTCGACACAATCTTGGGCTCATCTGGGCTTTTCTACTCTCGTACCCCGAGCTGGGCGCGGAGTTTGGCTTGCAGGCGTTCCGAGTGGGCGACCTCGGCCAGGGCCGCGTCGGCGGTGATGGTCTTTGAGCGAAGGTCGGCGCGGAGCCTCGCGAGGTGACGCGAGTCGTGACCGCTGAGGTACCAGCCGCCCTTCGTGACTCCGCCGCACCCGCACGTACAGTCACGCTGGCCCGGGCTCCAGCGTCGGCCTTCACGGGACGAGCGGCGACTGGCTCGGTCACGGCCCTTACCTGTCGTACCGCGCGCCTTCCGCGCCGCCCACTCCGCCGAGATGGCCCGGGTCTTGTTCCGCGTGACGCCCGCCCACGTCCCGGCGCTGGGCTCCTCCGCGTCGGCGTAGCGCTGGCAGAGGGCGAACACCGGGCAGAGCAAGCAAAGGTCGGCGGCGAGCTCCTGGTCTGTCGCGTCGTCAGACGTCCACGCCTCCGCACCAGGTCCGAGGCAGGGCACCTCCTGCCGCTTCTCCCGAGCCAACAACAGGCCGTGGCTCAAGTCGTCGAACGCCTCCGCCGCCTCAACTGTCTGCGAATGCCATTGGAAGACCTCGGCGATCAGCTTGTCGGTCTGGGCCGTCGTGAGACCGCGCGGCTGGGTCTCCCCGGCCTTCCGTACCGCCTCCGGCGACCTCACAGAGCCTGTCGGGCCCGGGAGGAGGGTTGCAACCTGCGAGGTCGCCGGAGAAGTCGTGAGAGCGGAAGCCGTAGCGAGGACGGACGTGCCGACTGCAAACCCCATACGATGAACTCCCCACATTCCGGCCCGCCCGTGCCCAGCGGGAAGTCCACCAGGCGCGGGCGGTCGATGGAATCAACCACGTCGAGAGACCGCTAGATCGACACATCGCGTCGATCAGACGCGCCCTCGACGGCGAACCGGCCCAGCTCGCGCACGAGCCCGGCGACCTGGAAGTTGTAGAGCCATTCCAGGACGGCGCGCTTGTGCTCGTCGTTGAAGTAGAAGAGGCCGCCGCCGTACTCGACCGGTCCCCCGAGCCCCGAGATTCGCCCGAGGTCGTACATGACGCTCATGCGGGCGTACTCGATGCCGCACCCGAGCCGGTCGCGGCGCAGAGAGACGAGCTCGTCGAGCGCGATGGGCCCGAGCGCGAGGACCCAAACGGCGAGCTCCGGCGCACGCTTCGCGTCGGCGGCTTCCTCGTAGAGCGCTTCGAGGCGCACGAGGTCGGCCTGGGTCATGGTCTCGGTGGTGTTGGTGGTGTTCATGTCGTCCTCCTCAGGGCTGTTGATGTGAGGTTGTGCCGGGGGCCGGGTCGCGCCGACCCCCGGCGGGATTGAGTCAGAGCGCGTACGAGATGGCGTCGAGCAACTCGGAGCCGACCCGTTCGAGCGCCGCGCGGTAGCCCTTGCGGAACTGCTTGGACTCCGAGCCGTCCAGCGGCCACGCATCGACGTTGATCGACTCCAAGATGTCTGCCGTGTAGGCGAGGACACCCGCGACGAGGTACGCGGCCTGGTTGGCGTGCTGGGCGGCGTCGAAGTCCGCGTCGTGGAACACGTACGACAGCGCGTCGGTCGTGTCTCGATGCGCGTAGAACCGGCGCGACACGTCGCGTGCGAGTTCGCGAAGGCGTTGCAGTTGCTCATCCTGCGAGGTGCCCATGATGCTAGGCGGGGTCACAGGCTGAACGATCTGCGTCGGGTTGAGAATGGTCATGATGTTGCCCTCCTTGGGCGATTGCGATTGGTGTCGTGTGGTCGGAAGCAGGGCCGCACGGTGGCGATCGCGCCCTACTGCGCACGGCGCTCATGACCCGGCTTCCAGCGAGGACGTGCGCCCCGCTGTTGTCTTGCGGGCGAGGCGCTTCGCGTTGAGCTCCTCGATGACGGCGACCATTTCGTCCATGCGCTTCTGCTGTCGTCGTGCCCAGCGGACCCGACGCGTGGCCTCCTTGCGGTCGACGCCCTCCTCGGCCACGATCTGGCCGGGCGTCTTCGTCGCATCCGAGCGCCAGGTCTCGTGCAGGTCTCGCGCGGGCGCGCGCAAAGGGTCGATTACATCCACGCCCTCGGCGGTCTCCGACTCAGCCCGTCTTCCGTCCTCGCGTGCGCCCGCGTGCGAGGGCTCGATAACGTCGCGCTGCTCGTTCATGCGCCGCTCCTCTCCGACCGGTGCTGTTTGGGAACGTCGGCGGGTCGCGGGTTCCATGCGCGCTGTGCACGGCGGTGGTGGGTCTTGCAGAGTCCGTGCAGGTGCGCATCGCGATGGCACTCGGCCACCCAGCACTCACGCGCTGCGGACGTCGGCCCCCAGTCGGCCACCTCCTCGGCGTGCGGGGTGAGCCAGTCCGGCAGGCCGGTCGGGATCGTGTTCATGTCGGCGCTCCTCTCGCGCGCGTGGGCCTCGGAGGGCAGGGATGATTGGTTGTTGTCGGCGGTGCCCCCGTGGGTTCCCCCGCTCCCCCGCCTTCCTAAAGTTGGCGGGGGAACTGGTCGGGGAACCTCGTGGGGGAACTCGGGGGAATTCGGGGGAACCGCGTCGTGACGGGGCTCGCCGGCTCGGAGGAACTCGGGGGAACCGGGTGTGGGGGAACTCGGGGGAACCGGCATCAGAACTCCTCCTCATCGACACCCGCGAGAGGTGTCTTGGTCTCCGCGTCGGGGTGGCCCGGCGGGTACCAGAGCGAGGCGTTGTTAGGCCCCTTTCGCCACCCGATCCGGCCCGCGAATCGCATCGCTTTGAGGGCGTCGTTCTCGGCCCCCTTCTGGAAGCTGTTGCCGCTCTCCTTGAGCCGCTTGCCGACCACGGTCGAGTTGATGCCCGGGTCCGCTGTGACGAGTCGCAGGATCTCCGGTTCGAGGTCGCTCCGCTTCTGCGCCTGCTTCACCTCGCGCCGCGACCCCTCGCCGGTCAGCGAGAGCCGGTATGTCGACGGGTCGAATGCCAGTTGCATCTCCTCCACGTCCACGTCGCGGCCCTTCGCCTCGATGTAGGTGGACTTGTCGCCCTTCTCCCGGTCGCCGGGCTTGAGCCAGATGATCGAGTCCGGGTGGTCCTCCGTGGCTGATGCACCGCGTGAGCGGTCGGCGTTCCATCCCGCGTGGACGTTCAGCACCACGTCGGTCGCGCCGGCCTCAGAGCGGGCGAAGGTGTCGAGGTCGGAGAGGAATCGCTGCATCTGCGTGTTGTCGTTGCCGTTGTCGCCGTAGAACGCACGACTCAGCGGATCCACGAACAAGAACTCGACCTCGCGCTGGCGCAGGTACGCCGCGAGGTCGGCCCGGTCCTGCGGGTGCAGGAGCGGGTTCCGGCGTCCCCGGAGCGTCACGATGTCGAACCGTTCGGGATCGACGCCGACGAGGTGAGCCCAGTGAGCCACCTGCTTCGCCGCGACCTCGAAGTTGAGCAGCGCAATGCGACCCTTGACAGGCTCGACCGGGAACCGCCCGAGGAAGTCGCGCCCGGTGAGCAGCGCATCCGCGAGGTTCAGGTTAAACGTCGTCTTGCCGGTCTTGCGTGCGGCGACGACGGTGGTGAACCCCTCTGCGAGGATCAGCCCATCGACACGGAAGCGAGTCGAGTCGGGCCGCGCGAGGATCTCCGCGAGCGAGCCCGCGTCGAACGGCTCGGCGGGTTCGAGCTCGGCAAGCGCGCGGGTAAACAGCGCCTTGGCCTCATGTTCGATGATCTTGGCCTCGACGCGTTCCTCGATGCGGCGAGCGCGCTCCCCCTCCTTCGAGTGCTCCGAGTTCCACACCGACTCGACCGTCTTGGCCTTGTCCTCGTAGGACGGGTCGACCTTCGCGATCCACTCGTTGACGTGGTAGTCGTACAGTTCGCGGGCCTCGCGGTGCAGACGGGCGTAGTAGCCCGCGACCTTAGTGAGCGCGTCGTTGGTGATGCCCTGCCCTCGCGCGGGAGGGTCGAGGAGGAACCTGACGGCCTCGGACTGGGCGAAGAGACCGCCTGCCGCTTCCGTGTTACGGGAGGGCCGTTCGGGGGCTGCGTCGGGTGCCTTCCGCTCCCCTGGGAGCTGGACGCCGTATGCCGACCAGATCGCGCGCACGTCGTCATCGGTCAGGGCGTGCTCCGGCACCTCCGGATTTGCGACCGTGTAGGGCTTGCCCGTGTCCGGGTGCCTTGACGGCGGCAGGACGACGTAGGAACCTGCCCCAGCGCGGATGTCGATCCCCTTGCCCAGGACGTTGACGCCGGGCCTGATCTGTCGGGCGAGGGTGCCCCCGACTCGGTAGATCAGGTGTACGTTGCCGTTGCCCCTGCCGCTGAGGTGCTCCCTCGTCGGCGGGAACACGTCGAGGCGCTTCGCGTCGTGCTGCACGTCGAGGTCGAAGATCACCCGGTCCGTCGCCGCCCCGCCGACATTGCCGGTCGGATACGAGGCAAACAGCCGCCCGAGGGCGTCGGCGCTGCGTGTGGCGTCGAGGACTCCGTGGCCGAACTTGCCGCAACGACCGTCGCACCTGACCGGCTTGCCGCTCGCGTCCTTCTCGCCCTTATGCACGTTGGGAATCGCGGGCGTCTTGTCGTTGTGACGGAGCGGGAACGTCGGCCACCCCCGCTCGCTCCAGTTGAGCGCGGAGGCGAGCGCCGGATTCTCTGCCCCGCTCGGCTCTAGCGTGTAGTCGGGTGCCTTCACCATCAGGCCACCCCCGACAGTTCGCGGGCGACGGCCTCGGCGTGGAACTGCGCGAGATGAGCGTCGAGACGGTCGAACGAGGCCCACAGGCCGCAGTCCGGCGGTGTCGCGTCGTCTGCCTCCCGGGCAGGCTCGGCCTCCGGTCCGAACAGCAGCGTCAGAAGGCGGCTGGTGTTCTCGGGCGGAAGCTGCTGAGCTTCCCAGTGTGTGGTCGGTGTAGCCACCGCGCACTCCCCTTTCGGGTGAGGAGTGCGTCAAGACGACGAAACGCACCCCGAATCCGAACCCGCTGTTGCGGGGAGGGGAAGCGTTGCCGCCGGATTCAGAATGCCGTCTGAACCTTCCACCCTCAGTGGGATTCGGTGTGCGTTGTAGGGATGCTCACCGTCCGGCCCAAACCAGGAACCGGATGTCGTCTTCAGTTGTTGTCCGGCCTCTCGGCTGAACAAGTCCAGTCGAACATGGCGTGGTACGTCGCCACAAGTGACGTACGACAAGACTGTGACCCTCTACAGCGCGGCGGGTCTCTCGCCCCGTCCGGGCGTTTGTAGATCGTCCACGATGACGCTCTGTCACGGGTAAGACGAGACCCCCGCGCTGGGCATCAGCCGGGGGTCTCGATGTCGTTCGGAGTGCGCCGTTCGACCCTCCAATCCAAACATCGGGCCAACGGTGGGAGGAATCCCGGCTCGACGTGTCGCACTACGGCGAGCTCTCCGGGATGCTGAGATTTTCGCGCGGGATGGTGTTGGTCATCGCGGGGCCCGACGCCCCTCCCGGCGAGCGTCGGGCCTCCTCAGTAATCTGAGTCCATGGCTTCCTTCGCGGAGCGGGTCGGCAAACGCGCGACCCGCACGATCACCCAGACAGACGACCTCGACGTCGAGACTCGCACCGAGCTCTGGAACACGTTCGTCGTGCTCCGCGACATCCTCAACGAGGCCGGGCGGCGGTCGAACTGGGACAACGACACCGCGAAGAACCTCCTCACATCAGTGTGGGCCTGGGAGTTCAAGAAGCCCCGCGACGAGATGAAGGGCGAGGGTCAGGTCTGGGGCCTCATCAAGAAGACCGTGATGGAGGCTGAGTGGTTCGACGTACTCGACCTAATCGAGGAGACCGTCAAGTACCTCAAGCGCTACGCGGAGCAGTACACACGGACCCTGGATGAGACCTTCACCGAAGCGTTCAACAACCGCTTTGAACACTTCCTGGTCGGGTACCGCTTCATCGGTCAGGAACTGACCCCCGTCGACACCAGCGCGGAGGCGGACGCGATCAACGCGGCAATCGAGGACGTGGCGTCAATCGCGGGCGCTCGTCACAGCCTCGAACGCGCGACGGAGCTTCTTGCCGACAGGGACAAGCCCGACTACCCGAACTCGATCAAGGAGTCCATTTCTGCGGTTGAGGCAGTGGTCAAGAAGGTCACCGGCAAGGGCGAGCTCAGCAAGGGTCTGGCCGACCTCGAAGCCGCCGGGCTGACGATCCACCCCGCCCTCAAAAGCGCGTGGATCAAGATGTACGGCTGGACCTCCGATGACGACGGAATCCGCCACGGCGGAATCGACGCAGCGGACGCCGACCAGGCGCTTGCCGCGTACATGCTCAAGACCTGTTCGGCGTTCGTGTCCTACCTCACCGAGGAGGGCAGGAAGACCGGTCTGCTCAAGTAGTTTCCAGCAGGAGCGCCCGTCCCGGCGGGAAGCCGCTAGTTCCCGCCCTTGCTGAGGTTGTCGGTGATGCAGAGCATCTGGCAATTCGCCGCCTCGGTCTTGCCGCCCTTGTGCCACGGTTTGATGTGGTCGGCGTGCATCTCCGTGAACTCGAAGTGCTCCTTGCAGAACGGGCAGATCCCCTTCTGCCGCTCGTACGCCTCGCGCTTCTGGTTTGGTGTGAACGCCCGAATGCTGAGGTGCTTCTCCTGGCCATCGAGCACGTACGAGTAGATGCCCTTCTTACGGGTCACGTCCTCGTCCTGCATCAGCCGCGCCACCTCAACTTCGAGCGTCGCCGCGTCCCAGGTCGCGCCCTTGTGCGCGTTGTAGAGCTCGCCCCACGGCACGCCCTTCATCGGCGCACGGTAGACAGGGAACGTCGCCTCAGCCCACGTGATCACGTTCTGAAAGTAGAGCCACAGGTCGAGGGCATTCGCGTCATGCTGGTGCGTGGCCATGTACCCCTTGACGTCACCGTCGTTGATCCACTTAATCGCGGTCTCCAGGTACGCCTGGCGGTTCAGTTCACCCGTAACGTACTTGCTCCCGAGCCCGTAGGCCGGACAGCCGCTCTTGCTGAAATAGCCCTTCGCGGACGACACCCACGGACCGGCGAACACCGCGTTCCGAAGCTCCTGCTGGGTGAGCTCCTCGCCCGCGATGTTGATCGTTTCGAACCACGCGAGCTTCTCGCTGGCGGGGCCCGAGCATAGGTAGACGGTCAGCTCGTAGTCGAGGATCTGGTCCTTCTCGTCGGGCTGGAGGTTGTGGAAGTAACGCCCTTCGAACGCGAAGTCACCGTCTACGTACTGGCAGATGCTGATGGTGCGCTGTTGGCCGTCCATCACCTCGTAGACGCGCTCGTCGCCGTCCGGCACGTCGTCGCGCACGGCCCAGTACATCACGTTGAGCGGGTAGCCCTTGATGAGGGTGTCGATAACGGCGTCGCGTTGCTTGTCCTTGTAGACGAACTCGCGCTGGTACGGCGGGCGGATGTCCAGCTTCCCCGCGTACCCGACGACTCCGGCCTCAGCGTTGTCCTCGTAGTCTTCCGTGAGTTCGCGGACGGTGACCTTGGTGTGCTCGATGGTCATCTTCATGCCGTGGCTCCCTTGCGGCGGATCAGGATTCGGGCGTACAACTGCACGTACTTCTCCCCGGCGACCTCGTAGTAGGTCTTTCCGTGCGGCGGCTCGTCTACCTTCATCGCGGGACCATCGTTCAGCTTCTTTACTGTGCTCCGGACGCCCTTGCTGCTCACCTGGGTCTGCGTCGGGTAGATCTTGCTGGGCTTGCCCATCGGGGCCTTCGCAATGCCGACAATCTCGAACTGATCGGGGTTGTACTTGTCGAGGAAGGTAATGGGCACACCCATCACGCCGTCGTAGTCCGCAGGGATCTCAACGGTCTTGCCTACCTCGATTGCGTCGTAGTTGTCGTACGCCGGATAATCATCCGGACTGTACGTCTTGTAGAGCACCAGCTCTTCATGCCGCTTCGAGATGTCCATGTTTGTGAACCACGTGACGTTACGGAACTTCACTAGACCGGTGGCCGGGTCGTAGACGCCCTTGGCATAGTCGGCATCCCTCGGAATGGCGAAGTAGGCGTTGCCAGCCTGGAACCCGTAGCCGAGCCAGAGTTTGTTCTGTTGGATGAGGGGGAAGATGCCCTGGTAGGTGATCGCGTTGTGCGGCCCAATAATAAGGAACTTCTTGTCGTACTCGATCAGCTGGGCCACATACTCGCGGAACAGCGAGAACGGGGGGTTGGTGACCACGATGTCGGCCTGCTTGAGCAGTTCAATGCTCTCCGGGCTCCGGAAGTCACCGTTGCCCTTGAGGGGCACGATGCCGATCTCCTCGGGGTCAGGAACCCCGTTCCCGCTCGTGTCGCCTTCGTATTCAAGGTAGATGGCCTGCTCTGCGTCGTACTGGCTGAACAGGTCAACGTCCTGGCTCTTGTAACAGGCCGCGATGAGCTTCTTCAGCCCGAGCTTCTCGAAGTTGTAGCTGAAGTAGTGGAAGAAGTTGCTCATCCGGGGGTCGTCGCAGTTTAGGTAGACGACCTTGCCCTTGAAGTGCTTCCGGTAGTGCTTCAACTCCCGTTCGATATCGGGAAGTTGCGTGTAGAACTCGTCCTCTTTGGCCGACTTGGCCGAGGTGAGATTAGCGGTGTTCGACACGGTGGCGGGTCACTCCTCAAGTTGGTTCGCGCGGATTCCCGGCGTCGCCTCGATCCTACGGGCGGGCACGGACGTTGAGTCGTAGCCGCTGGTCGCGTCGCCCCCGCGTCAATGTCGGTGGCCGCACATAGCCTGTTCCCGTCCGCTCCCGCGTACCCGAGGAGGCATACATGGCGGTTCACTGGGTCAACTACGACCTCAACAAATCCGGTCAGGACTATACGAAGCTGATCGAGTACCTGAAGTCCCACAACGGCTGGGCCAAGCCACTCAAGAGCAGCTTCTTCGTCGCCACGTCGCTAACGGCTGGTCAGCTACGCGACGGGATCAAGCAGCACATCGACTCGAACGACGATGTGGTGGTCGTCGGAGTCGGCGGTAAGGGGTGGGCCACCTACGGGCTCTCCGACGAGCTGAACAAGTGGCTCAAGGACAACCTGTAGGGGTGCGTTGGTCGGAGTCGGAAACAGGTCATCTGCCGCACGCCCGCGCCGTGCTCGTAAGCTGTCAGCGAGCTGATCAGTAAGGGGATGGCAATGAGTGATCTGACGTTGAAGGTCGGATGCGACTACTGCGGGGCACAGCCTGGCGAGCGCTGCCGCACATCGTCTGGCGCGGAGGCGTCGTCCAATCACGGCGCGCGGAACGCGGTCAGCGGAGAGTTCTTCCGGCAGGGCATGGACTTCGGCTACGAACAGGGGTTCGCTGACGGGCAGGCGCAGAGCTAGCCCGCTAGGCCGACCGGGAAGCGCCGCACTCTCGGCAGAGCCACATCAGGTCGTCGTCGACCTCGGCGGGCTCCATGCGGTGTAGGCATTCCGGGCAATTCGGCACGTCGAGGAGCCGGTCGCGCTCCCGCCGAAGTTCCCTCTGCCGCTCCAGATCGTCCATCCCGCCAGCCTACGCAGGCGCGAGTAGGTGCGCGCGGCTTCCCGTGGGGGCTTCCTTGACCTCGGACGGCCTCGCCGGTATTCGTGGGGGTCCCGGCGCTCTCAGGACGCGGGAGAGGCCTCCGTGACTTCGCGCCGCCCGGATACGACGAGACCCCCGGTCGCCGAAGCGATACCGAGGGCCTGTCGCTGTACCGGGGAGCGGTAGGGCGCTTACCCCGGCGGGTCTGTCACGCGGCGTGCGGGCCGACCTTGAACGTCTGGTCGAGCTTGCGCACGGCCTCCGCCGTGTCCGCGTTCACCACCGGCTCGGTGTTCGACGCCATCAGCGCCTCGAACCCCTCGTGGTCGGCCTTGAACAGCGCGGTGAGCCCCGCGCCGGTCTGCGCACCCTCGATGATGTCCTTGACCACCTCGCGCCACGCGGCCTGCTCGTCGAACTGCGCCTGAGCGTCCCGAGCGATGGTGGCCTGCGGGTGGCCGACCTCGACCAGCGCCTCGAACACCCGCTCGTGGATGCTCGCTACGACTGCCACCGGGTCGTCCGAGCGGAGCACCTCGGGCATCACTTCGGCGTTGCTGGCGATTGCCGCGAGGCGCTCGGGGCTGGCCCCGCGCATGACCTCCGCCAGTGTGCGACCCGAGGCGATGAGCCGGTCCACGATCCCCAGTTCCCGCGCCTGCACCGCGACCTGGTCGGCAGTCGTGGGGGTGAGCCCCGCGATGACCGACGCCCGATTGGCCCTCGGGGCCTCGGGCTCCGCCGGGAGCGACTTGAGGAGCTCCGCACGGGCCTCCATCACGCCGAGGTGCTTCCGCTTCGTGTTCGCGGTGTTCGTGCGCTCCGGGTCGTGTAACTTCACCGCCGTAGCGGTGTCGGCGCGGAACTTCGTGATTGCGGCCACGAGGGCCGACTTGTTTACTGCCATTGTGTTTCTCGATTCCCTGGACGGGGCTCTCGCCCCTGGGCGGGCCGGTCTGACGGTTGACAGACCGGGGTCTGTACCGTCTACGCGGCGCGCGGAAGCGCGACCTCGAACGGGAACTTGGGGAGGGGGGCGACGGGGCTAGATGCAAGCCCACCGAGTAGGGACGAGCATCAGGATCTCCTTCTGCCCGGCCTGCTCGATCAGCACCCGCTTGGCCTCTTCCCGGGCATCCGACGCCTGCGAATGCAGCACCGCGGCCAGCGGGGCGCCGTGCTCGAGCGCCGCGACGATCTGATCGACCGCGCGGGTGAGGCCGGGCAGCTGCAGACGCGAGGCGGTCTCGCCGAGGGCGTCGGCGAGCGGTGAACCGGTGTGCACGGCCAGCACGGTCTGCTTGAGCTCGTCGGTCAGCTCGCCGGTGCCGATGTCGGACACGCGGCGCAGGGCGTCGAGCAGTGACTCCCCCGCCGACAGGCACAGTGCCAGGAACTCGAGCGTGGTCGGCAGCTCATCGGCCAGTCGTGCCCGCCGGGACTTCGCCCTGGCCGTGAGCTGCATGTCGTAGGCCACGGCGGCGCCGGCCGCGGCGAGGATCGGCAGCAGCGCGGCGGGCGGCGTCATCCGGTCGGTGACGGCCAGCACGATCAGCAGCAGCGCTCCGGCGACGAGCCCGACGACGCCCCAGGCCAGCTGACGGGCCCGGAACGCGGCCGCGCCCTGCGCACTGCCGGCCTGCGCCAGCCGCAGCGACAGCGCGTCTCCGCCGCCCAGCATCCGCTCGAACCGCGCCTTCGCACCCGCCCACAGACGACGGCCGTGTACGGGCATCGCACCTACCGAGGGGAGGACACCCGAGGGGAGCATCTCGTCGGGGACGACGTCGCGCACGTACGGCGCGATGCGGCGCTCAAGCGGCAGGGCTCCCCAGCGCGGCAGGGCCGAGAGCATGCCGATCACACCCAGCGCGAACGCACCGCCGAGCAGCACGGCCAGGGCGACCTGGGTGATCATGGTCATCCGAACCACCGCTCCGGCTCGGGAAGCCTGCCGATGCGAAGCATGATGCGATACGCCACCACCGACACGGCCGCCCCGACGAGGATCACCGTGACACCGGCGGCACTGGCGTACGCCTCACGCCCCTCGGGGCGCATGGCGAGCAGCGCGAGGATCACCCACGGTGCGATCGATCCCAGCACGGCCGCACCGCGGATCCACGACTGCCGGGCCTCGACCTCGCCGCGCAGCGCCGCATCAGCGCGCACCGAGCCCGACAGCGCGCGCAGCACGCCGGTCAGTTCCATGCCGCCGACCTGTCGTGCCATCCGCAGCGTCTCGACGATGCGGTCGGCGATCGGGTCGGCCAGCGTCTCCTTCAGTCGGTCGAGGCTGGTCTCGAAGCGCCCGGTCGCCCGCAGATCACGCGCGAACACCGCGAACGCGGGGCGCACGGCGGGCGGCGCGGACTCGGCCAGGCTCGCCACGGCATCGGGCAGTGAGAGTCCCACCCGGATCGCCGCGACCAGCAGATCGCACACGTCGGGCCACACCTGCCGGCGGGCCTTGCGCAGTCTCAGCCGGCGCCCTCGCAGGTAGAAGACCGGCGCCGAGGCTGCGGCAAGAGCCGCCAGCAGCGCCAGCACCGGCAGCGTCGTGATGAGCCAGACGAGGGATGCCCCGGTGAGGGCACACGCGAGCATCACGACGACCAGGGTGCGCGTCGCGGTGCGTGCGTGCCCGGATTCGTCGAGCAGCCGGCGCAATCGGCCGCGGCCCGCGGGCTTCTCCGCCTGCGCGCGCGGCGGCCACAGCCACGGCGATGCGCACAGCAGCAGCCCCGCGCCGAGCAGTGCACCGACCAGCAGGGTCATACCCATTCCTCCACCCGATGCGCCGCGTCGGACGCGTATACGGATCGGGTGATGATGCGACCGTCGACCACCTCGCCGGTCGGCGCGATCACCTCGGTCACGCGTCGGGACCCGTCGCTCTCGCGACGGCAGTGCACGACGTACGAGATCGACGTGGCCAGTGCCGGGGCGATGAATCCCCGGTCGATGTTCCGGCCCGCCAGCAGCGGCAGCAGGGCGAGCTTCTCGAGGGCCTCAGCGGCGGAGTTGGCGTGCACGGTCCCGGCGCCCGGCACGCCCGTGTTCAGCGCCAGCACCAGATCGAGGGCCTCGGCGTCACGCACCTCGCCGACCACGAGGCGGTCGGGCCGCATCCGCAGCGCCTCCTTGACCAGGCGCCGCAGGGTGATCTCACCGGTACCCTCGAGGCTGGCCTGACGGCCCTGCAGTGCGACCACGTCCGGACCGTCGACCGCGAGCTCGAACGTCTCCTCGACCGTGATGATGCGCTGCTGCGCGGCGACGGATGCCAGCAGTGCGCCCAGCAGCGTCGTCTTGCCGGCGTGCGTCGCCCCCGAGACGATGACGCTGCTGCCGTCGAGCATCGCCCGGTGCAGCAGCTCGGCGAGCCGGGCCGGCATCGTGCCCTGTGCGATGAGGGAGTCGAGCGTGCGGTGCTGCGGCAGGAACTTGCGGATGTTCACGGCCCACGAGCCGCGCACCACATCGGCGATGGCGACATGCAGACGCGAACCGTCCGGCAGTGACGCGTCGACGAAGGGCTGGCTGACATCGACCCGGCGGCCGGTCGACTGCAGCATCCGCTCGACCAGGTCGCGCACGATGGCATCCGTCAGCGACAGGTCGACGCGCTGGGTGCTGCCACCGCGCGCCACGAACACGCGGTCGGGTCCGTTCAGCCAGATCTCCTCGATCGTGTCGTCGTCGAGCAGCGGCTGCAGGGCGCCGAAGCCCGATACGGAGGCCAGCACGTCGCGCACCAGTGCCGCCTCGTCGTCGATCAGCGCCTCGCCGCGCTGCAGCGCGTGGTCGTTGTGACGGCGCACCTCGGTCTGCGCGATTCGACGCGCCTCCTCGGGCTGCGACGACGGGTCGGTGTGCTCCAGGCGCAGACGACGCCGCACCCTCTCGGCGACCACAAGGGACGGATGACTCACGTGACGCATCCTGGCAGAACGCGCCGCACCGCCGCAGAAGTTATCCACAGGCGGTGTTCCGGACCCCGAATTGACAGCAGATCAACGGGAAGCGAACTTCTGCCCGCCACTAGACTGATCCGTGCGCGGGAGTGGTGGAATTGGTAGACACGCAGGATTTAGGTTCCTGTGCTTTCGAGTGTGTGGGTTCAAGTCCCACCTTCCGCACACGTGGCCGTAATCGGCCCGCCGGGCTGTGACGGGCCCACACGCGCAACAGCAGCACCGCCGACCGTGAACGACGGGACTCCCCCTTTTGCTCCACTCCGCAATCCAGCCTCCGATGGGCATCCTGCCCGACTGGCTCGACCCCGCCGTGATCATCGATGCGGCCGGCCCCTGGGCCCTGCTCGTCGTGTGCTTCATCGTCTTCGCCGAGACCGGTCTGCTGGTCGGCTTCCTGCTGCCCGGCGACACGCTGCTGATCATCTCGGGCCTGCTGACGCACACCAACGACATCTTCGGCGTGAACATCTGGGTCGTCGCGCTGCTGATCGCACTGGCCGCGTTCATCGGCGGCGAGGTCGGCTACTTCATCGGACACAAGGGCGGGCCGGCCGTGTTCGAGCGCAAGGAGTCGGGCCTGTTCAGCCGCGCGAACGTGGAGCGCACGAATGCGTTCTTCGAGCGGTTCGGCGGCATCACGATCATCCTGGCGCGCTTCGTGCCGATCGTGCGCACCTTCGCGCCGGTCGCCGCGGGCGTCGGGCACATGCCCTGGAAGCGCTACTCGCTCTACAACCTGATCGGCGCGCTGCTGTGGGGATTCGGACTGACGATGTTCGGCTACCTCATCGCGTACATCCCGTGGGTGTCGGAGTTCGTCGTCGACTACATCGACCTGATCCTGCTCGTCGCCGTCGGCGGCACCATCATCGTGACGGCCTGGCACTATTTCGTCGAGCGACACCGCGCCCGCAAGGCGGCCGCCGCAGAGGCAGCAGCCGCCGATGCGGGAGCGCAGGCGTCGGAAGCGGCGGCACCGGCATCCGAGGTGTCGGCACCGCCCGCCCCCACGGCGCCGACGCCCACCCAGTCATCCTCCTGAGCTAGCCGGCGTCCTTCTTGCGCGATGCGTCCTTGCGCTCGGACTTCGTCCGCTCGACGCTGGCGCGCAGCGCCTCCATCAGGTCGATCACCTCGCCGCCGGTGCCCTCCCCCTCGTCGGCGAACGTCTCGGACACCTCGAAGCCCTCGCCGGCCTCGATCTTGGCGTCGATCAGCGTGCGCAGCTCCTTCTGGTACTCGTCGACGAACGACTCCGGGTCGAAGTCGCTGGAGTAGCTGTCGACGAGCGAGGATGACAGCTCGAGCTCCTTCTTGCTGATCGTCACGTCCTCGTCCAGTGCGGGGAAGGACGCCTCGCGAACCTCATCGGCCCACAGCAGGGTCTGCAGCACCAGCACGTCGCCTCGCACGCGGAGGGCCGCGAGGCGGGTCTTCTGCCGCAGTGTGAACCGCACGATGGCGGTGCGATCGGTCTGCTCGAGCGTCTTGCGCAGCAGCACGTACGCCTTCGGCGATTTGGAGTCCGGCTCGAGGTAGTACGCCTTGTCGAGCGTCAGAAGATCCACCTGCTCGCTGGGCACGAACTCGACGACGTCGATCTCGCGGCTCTTCTCCGCCGGGAGCGCGGCCAGGTCGTCCTTGGTCAGCACGATCGTCTGGTCGTCGTCGACGTACGCGCGGTCGATGTTCGCATACGCGATCGTCTGGCCGCACACCTCGCACACGCGCTGATAGCGGATGCGCCCGCCGTCCTCATCGTGCACTTGATGCAGCGGCACATCGTGGTCCTCGATAGCCGAATACACCTTCACGGGCACGTTCACGAGCCCGAAGGTCAATGCGCCCTTCCAGATGCTTCTCATGCCCCCAGTGAACACCAGTCGCACCGGTCACGCATAGGGCTTGCGCTTTCGGCCGGGACGACCGTTACCCTGACCTCATGGCGCCCCCGCAGACCGTGCTCATCGATGGCCGGCGTCTGCGGGTGACCAACCTCGACAAGGTCGTCTATCCCGAGACCGGCACGACGAAGGGCGAGATCATCGCCTATTTCACGCAGGTCGCGCACGTCTCGCTGCCGCACCTGCGCGGTCGACCGGTGACGCGCAAGCGGTGGGTCGACGGCGTCGGAACGGCGGATGCCCCGCAGCCGAGCTTCTTCGCCAAACAGCTCGAGCCGGGCGCCCCCGACTGGGTGCGACGCATGCCCATCGAGCACTCCGACGGTCCGAAGGAGTATCCGCTCGCCGATGACGTCGCCACGCTGGCGTGGTTCGCCCAGGTCGCGGCCCTCGAGCTGCACGTTCCGCAGTGGCGGTTCACGCACTCCGGCGGCCGCGGCAGACCCGACCGCCTCGTGCTCGACCTCGACCCCGGCCCCGGCGTGGGACTCGCCGAATGCGCCGAGGTCGCGCGCATCGCCCGCGGCATCCTCACGGGCATGGGCCTCGACCCGCTGCCGGTCACGAGCGGCAGCAAGGGCATCCACCTGTACGCGCGGCTGCCCACCGCCGACGACGGCACCGGCAGGCAGAGCAGCGACGACGTGTCGGCTGTCGCCAAGGAACTCGCCCGCCTGATCGAGGCCGACCATCCGGCTCTGGCCACGCACGTGATGGCGAAGTCGGCGCGTGGCGGCAAGGTCTTCATCGACTGGAGCCAGAACAGCGTCTCGAAGACGACGATCGCCCCCTACTCGCTGCGCGGGCGCGCCCGACCGTGGGTCGCCGCTCCCCGTACCTGGGACGAGCTCGACGACCCGAAGCTGCGTCACCTCGAGTTCGCCGAGGTGCTCGAACGGGTGGATGCCGGCATCGATCCCCTGGCACCGCTCGCGCCCCCGTCACCCGCGCTGTCGTCGTACCTCGGCAAGCGCGACGCCGGCAAGACACCCGAGCCCATGCCGCGCACGGCATCGGCGTCTCCGACCGGAGCGACGCGCTTCGTCGTGCAGGAACACCACGCCCGCCGACTGCACTACGACCTGCGCATCGAACGTCACGGCGTGCTGATCAGCTGGGCCGTGCCGAAGGGCATCCCCGAATCCACCACCGGCAACCACCTCGCGGTGATGACCGAGCCACACCCGCTGGAGTACCTCGCCTTCGAGGGCGAGATCCCTCGCGGCGAGTACGGCGCGGGCTCGATGACGGTCTGGGACACCGGCACAGTGCAACTCGAGAAGTGGCGCGACGACGAGGTGATCGGCACGTTCACCGGACAGGTCGGCGGACGGATGGGCACCGCGCGGCTGGCTCTGATCCGCACGTCGGGCGAGGGCGAGAAGTCGCAGTGGCTGCTGCACCGCATGAAGGACGCGGTCGCGGTTCCTGAGCGCCCTTCGTCTCGTCGCTCCGCTCCTCGCTCAGGAACAGACAGTCCGGGTTCCCCGGTTCCTGAGCGAGCGAAGCGAGACGAAGGGCTCGCCCCGATGCTCTCCGAGCCGGGCACGCCCGGCCTGGCCCGCGCCCTCAGCACCCCGGCCTGGGCGGAGATCAAGTGGGACGGCATCCGTGCGATCGGCACGTGGCAGACCTCGGATGCCGGCGACGGCCGCTTCACGCTGCGCGCTCGCAGCGGCACCGACATCACCGCCCGCTACCCGGAGCTCACCGCCGACGGGGCGCCGCAGCTGCCGGCATCCGACGCCGTCGTCGACGGCGAGATCGTCGCCTTCGACGCGCAGGGACACCCGAGTTTCGCCCGCCTGCAGAATCGCATGCACCTCACGCGCGCCCGCGAGATCGAGCGCGAGGTCGTGCGCACCCCGATCGTGTACCTGCTGTTCGATCTGCTGCGGCTGGACGGACACGATCTCACCCGCATGCCGCTGCGGCAGCGCCGCGAACTGCTCGAGCAGCTGGCATCCGACCTCGACGCACCAGTTCAGGTGCCACCTGTGTTCGACGACCTCGATGCCGCACTGCGCATGAGTCGCGAGCACGGGCTGGAGGGCATCGTCGCGAAGGACCCGTCCTCGCCGTATCGGCCCGGTGCACGCTCGGCGTCATGGCTGAAACTGAAGAACACCCGCACGCAGGAGGTCGTGATCGTCGGCATCCGCCCAGGGCAAGGCCACCGCTCGGACGGCATCGGGTCGCTCCTGCTGGCGATTCCCGGCGACGACGGCG
Source organism: Microbacterium bandirmense (assembly GCF_037204185.1). Lineage (NCBI taxonomy): Bacteria > Bacillati > Actinomycetota > Actinomycetes > Micrococcales > Microbacteriaceae > Microbacterium > Microbacterium bandirmense. The sequence goes on from NZ_JBBDGM010000006.1 coordinate 65,887, forward strand.
CGCTGCGATACGTCGGACGGGTCGGCACCGGGTTCTCCGCACGGACACTGACCGACCTCGACCGGCGACTGCAGCCGCTGCGCATCGACGACGCGCCCCTGAGCGGAGTTCCCGCCGCGGACAGCCGCGACGCGCTGTGGGTGCGGGCCGAGCTGGTCGGCGAGGTCGAGTTCGCGAACTGGTCGCCCGGCGGCATCCTGCGGCACTCCCGCTGGCGGGGCCTGCGGCCCGACAAGGCGCCGTCCGAGATCGTCAGGGAGTCGTGACCGCCTGCTCCGAACCCGAGCGCGCGGAGTCCGTCGCCAAGGCGAAGGCGAGCGCGACGGCGGGAGTGAGCGCGACGATCTCACCGCCGTCCTCGATCACCGTGAAGATCACATCACCCAGCGAACCCAGCGCGAACAGGCTGTGCACGGTGTCGACGACGACGGCGAAGAAGACCAGCACGGCGAAGAACAGCACGATACCGGCCGCATCTCGGCGGTCGTCGGTGCCCGCCCGCAGATACGAGATCACGAACAGCGTCGCGACCACGACCGCGACGACCCCGAGCCAGAGCAGCTCGCCCAGCTGCACCGAGAGGATGCCCCATCCGCTCAGCCCCGGCAGGGCGGCCAGGATCCTCTCGTTCAGGTGCCAGCCGATGCGCTCGTGCAGGATAAGCGCGTCCTCCAGCAGCAGCACCAGACTGCCCGCTGCGATGGCGGCGAAGACCGCGGCACGGCGGCGCCTGGCGAGCACGACGCCGAGAACCGCGATCCAGCCGAACTTGATGTACAGCAGGAACTCGCCGTACGAGCGGTCGACGCCCAGGTCGAAGTGCACGCCGGCCGGGACGCCGAGCAGCGTGTAGGCGAGGTGCAGTGCGATCACAGCGAGGTCGACGAGCACCAGCATCACCAGCAGCAGCGCTGCGGTGTCGTGACGCAGCGGGCGCAGGTCGATCAGTCGGCGGGGTGCGGCGGGCATCCCCTCAGGATGGGCCGCGCGCGTGGGTCAGGTGCGCGAGGGCCACGCGTGCGAGGGTCAGGCGCGCGCGGGTCAGGCGTGCGCGGCCTCGCACTCATCGCGCCCCGCGGGCTCGAGCTGGAACGTGGAGTGCTCGACGTCGAAGTGCTCGGCCAGGCACGACTGCAGGTTCTGCAGCAGCTCGGCGCTGCGCCCCTCGATCAAGAGCTGCGCGTCGACCGCGACATGGGCCGTGAACACGGGGGCACCGCGCGTGAGCTGCCACACGTGCACGTCGTGCACGTCGACGACGCCCTCGTACTGGCGCAGGTGATCACGGATCTCGGCCGCCGACATGCCCTTCGGGGCGGATTCCGCCAGCACCGAGAACACCTCCCGCAGCAGCGAGACCGCCCGCGGCAGGATCATCACCGCGATCAGCAGCGAGGCGATGGCATCCGCGGGCATCCATCCCGTGGTCACGATGACGATCGCGGCCACGATCACCATCGCCGAGCCGATCAGGTCGCCCATCACCTCGAGGTACGCGCCACGCACGTTGATGCTGGTCCTCTGCGCCGCACTGAGGAGCCACAGCGAGATCGCGTTGGCGATCAGGCCGATCACCGCCACGATCAGCATCAGCGGCCCCGCCACCTCGACATCGCCCGGGTCGAGCAGCCGCTGCACGCCCTGCACGGCGACGACGGCCATCAGCACGATCAGGATGATCGCGTTCACCAGAGCGCCGAACACCTCCGCGCGCTGATAGCCGAAGGTGCGCCGATCGTCGGCCGGACGGGCGGCGACCGAGCTCGCGATCAGTGCGATCAGCAGCGCCGACGCGTCGGTGAACATGTGCGCCGCATCGGCGAGCAGGGCGAGCGATCCCGACAGTGCGGCGCCCACGATCTGCACCACCATCACCGTGGCGGTCAGTCCCAGCGATATCGCCAGCAGACGTCGGTTGCCGGCGCCGCGGATGCCGCCGGGAGCGGGAGCATGATCGTGCATGTCTCCAGGCTAGGCCGGGTCGTCGGCGCCGGGCGCCGTTTCCCCGCAGTCGGGAACGGTAACGATTCTCATCAGCATCCGCCGCTCTCCAGGAGGTGCTCAGGTCGACTCGCGCGGACCATGGCACGATGGGATCGACGCGCGCCTGCGTCGCGATGAAGGGGGACGACGCAGATGATCTCGAGTGCGCTCGTGGCGCTCAGCGCCGCCGACGCGGAGTACGAAGGCTTCATCGGCTGGGTGCTCTCCCTGATGCAGACGCTCGGTGAGATCGGGGTCGGCGTCGCCGTGCTGCTCGAGACCTTCATCCCGCCGATCCCGTCCGAGGCGGTCCTGCCCGGCGCGGGCTTCCTCGCCTACGCCGGCAAGATGAGCTTCTGGTGGGCGTGGATCGCCGCGACCGCCGGCGCGCTGATCGGCGCGTGGATCTGGTACGCCCTGGGGGCAGCACTCGGTCGTGATCGCACGCGTCGCCTGGTCGGCGCGATCCCGCTGATGGAGACGGAGGACTTCGACAAGGCCGAGACGTTCTTCCAGCGCTGGGGCGGCGTCGCGGTGCTGGTGGGGCGGTGCGTGCCGCTGGTGCGCTCGTTCATCTCGATCCCGGCGGGTATCGAGCGGATGCCCCTGTGGAAGTTCACCGCATACACGCTGCTCGGATCGGGCATCTGGAACGGCGTGTGGATCGGCCTCGGCTTCGCCTTCGGCCCGGCGATCGAGCCGGTGCTCGCGCAGTGGAGCGGTGTGCTGTCGAAGGCCGTGCTCGCCGTCATCGCGCTGCTGGTGCTGTGGTTCATCGTGGCCCGCCTGCTGCGCCTGCGGCGTCAGAAGCGGACCGCAGCGACCGCGGACGAGCCCGACGCGCGCGCGGGCTAGAGGGATTCGAGCAGGGGCACCAGCGCGGTGAACGCCCGCGCGCGGTGCGACTGCGACTGCTTCTCGGCGTCGGTGAACTGTCCGACGGTGCGCTCGGATGCCGGATCCTGGCCGTCCGGGATGAACACCGGGTCGTAGCCGAAGCCGCCCTCCCCCGCCGCGGCGTGCGCGAGACGCCCCGGCCACACTCCCTCGACCACGTGTTCGGCGCCGTCGGACGTGACAAGTGCGATCGTGGAGCGGAACTGCGCCGTGCGCTGCGGGTCGGCGATGTCGCGCAGCTGGTCGAGCAGCAGCTCGAGGTTGGCGACGGCATCCTTGCGCTGCCCGGCCCAATATGCCGAGAAGACACCGGGCGAACCGCCCAGCACGTCGACGCAGATGCCGGAGTCGTCGGCGACGGCGGGCAGCCCGGTGTGCTCGGCGGCGGCCCGCGCCTTGATCAGGGCGTTCTCGGCGAAGGTCACGCCGTCCTCCACCGGCTCGGGCCCGTCGTAGCCGACGACCTCGAGATCGGGCCTGGTGGCGGTGACGATCTGCTGGAACTCGCTGACCTTGTGCGGATTGTGGGTGGCGAGGACGACCTTCATGCCGGGGCCCCTCAGCTCGCCGAAGCGCCCGACGCGCCGGCCAGCGCTGCGAGCTGGTGCTCCTTCAGCGTCGCGCAGCCGTTCAGGCCCAGCTCGGTCAGGGCGTCCAGCTCGCGCTTGTCGAAGGGCGCCCCCTCGGCGGTGCCCTGCACCTCGACGAAGAGTCCGCGCCCGGTGACGACCACGTTCATGTCGGTCTCGGCGCGCACGTCCTCGACGTATGCCAGATCGAGCATGGGCTCGCCGTCGATGATGCCGACCGACACGGCGGCGACCGAATCCAGCAGCGGCGTGGAGTTCTTGCCGATGAACTTCTTCTCGCGCCCCCACTCGATGGCATCCGCCAGCGCGACGTACGCCCCGGTGATCGCCGCGGTGCGGGTGCCGCCGTCGGCCTGCAGCACGTCGCAGTCGATGACGATCGTGTTCTCGCCGAGCGCCTTGGTGTCGACGACCGCGCGCAGCGCTCGGCCGATCAGGCGGGAGATCTCGTGCGTGCGTCCGCCGATCCTGCCCTTCACGGCCTCGCGATCGTTGCGCGAGTTGGTGGCCCGCGGCAGCATGGCGTATTCGGCGGTGACCCACCCCTTGCCCTTGCCGGTCAGCCAGCGCGGCACGCCGTTGGTGAACGACGCGGTGCACAGCACCTTGGTTCCGCCGAAGCTGATCAGCGCCGATCCCTCGGCGTGTGCGGACCAGCCGCGTTCGATGGTGACCTCTCGGAGCTGATCGGTGCTGCGGCCGTCGGCGCGGACTATGTCGGTCATGGTGTCCTCTCGGAAGGGATCAGGGCTGCGTGTGACTCAGGGCCAGGTGTGGCTCAGGGCTGGGTGTGCGACAGGTCGGGCAGATCGATGACGCCGGTCTGCACGAGCTGCACGTCGCGCACCTCGCGGCCCATCAGCCGGTTGGCCAGCGCGGTGAAGTCATCGGCCGAGTCGCCGGTGGCCTCGTAGGTGTAGGTGGCGACGGCGCCGGGCGGGGCGAGCAGATCGCGGCGCACCAGCTGGCGGTACACATCGGCGGCGGTCTCATCGTCGCTGGAGACCAGGGACACCCCGTCGCCCATCACGTAGCTGATCGCGCCGCGCAGGAACGGGTAGTGCGTGCATCCGAGCACCAGGGTGTCGACGTCGGCCTGGCGCAGCGGCGCGAGGTAGTCCTCGGCCGTGGCGAGCACCTCCGGCGAGCCGGTGATGCCGGCCTCGACGAACTCGACGAACCGCGGGCAGGCGGCGGTGACCACCTCAAGCCGCTCGTCGACCTCGAGCATGTCCTGGTACGCCCGCGACCCGATCGTGCCGACGGTGCCGATCACGCCGACGCGGCCGTTGCGCGTGGTCGAGACGGCGCGGCGCACAGCAGGGCCGATGACCTCGACAACGGGCACGTCGTAGCGTTCGCGTGCGTCGCGCAGCACAGCGGCGGATGCTGTGTTGCAGGCGATCACGAGCATCTTCACGCCCTGATCGACGAGGGTGTCAAGCACCTCGAGGCTGTACCGGCGGACGTCAGCGATGGGCTTGGGCCCGTAGGGCGAGTGCGCGGTGTCGCCGATGTAGACGAGCGATTCCTGCGGCAGCTGCGCTCGGATGGCTCTGGCGACCGTGAGCCCGCCGACCCCGGAGTCGAAGATGCCGATGGGCGCGTCGTTCATGGTCACCCAGCCTACTCGGGGTGCGCGTCCGTCCGGGTCGCGGCGAGCGCGTCGCGCAGTTTCCCGCCGGCGGCGTCGAGTGCCTCGCGAGCCGCTCGGGCATCCGCTCCGGTCTCGACGATGACGATCGCGAGCTTCACCGAGCCGTCCGCAGCCAGCAGGGCCGCAGCGGCGTCCTCCGCCGTGCACGAGGTGGCGTGCATGACGGTGCGCTCGGCACGGGCACGCAGCTTCTCGTTGGTCGACTGCACGTCGACCATGAGGTTGCCGTACACCTTGCCCGACTGCACCATAGCCAGGGTCGACAGGGTGTTCAGCACGAGCTTCTGTGCGGTGCCGGCCTTCAGCCTGGTGGAGCCGGCGACGACCTCGGGGCCGACGACGACCTCGATGGCGACATCGACGCCGACCGAGATCTCGGCGTCGCGGTTGCAGGCGAGGCTCACGGTGAACGCGCCCTGCTCTCGGGCGGCCCGCAGTGCGCCCGCGACGTACGGGGTGCGTCCCGAGGCGGAGATCCCCACGATCGCGTCGTCGGGGCCGAGTTCGCGACCGGCGCGCTCCCCCGCGTCGATTTCGTCCTCGGCGTTCTCGACGGCGCCGCGCAGCGCATAATCTCCGCCGGCGATCAGCCCGGTGACCAGGGACGGGTCGGTGCCGAACGTCGGCGGGATCTCACTGGCATCCAGCACTCCCATGCGCCCCGCGGTGCCGGCGCCGATGTACACCAGTCGGCCGCCGCGGTGCAGGCGCGCGACGATGCCGTCCACGGCACGGGCGATGCTCGCCCGCTCGGCGGCGACGGCCTGGGCTGCGACGACGCCCTGAGCGGCCATCAGTGCGACCTGATCATCGGTGCCGAGCAGGTCGAGTTCGGCGAATGCCGGGTCGACGCCTTCGGTGGCCAGGGTGCCCAGTGTGGAGCGCAGCCGCGCACGTTCTGTCATCTCTGCTCTTCTTCCGTCGAGATCGGGGTGGGCTTCGGTCGCTGCAGCGCGCGGCGCGCTGCCCGCGCGGCGAGGGGGCTCGCCGCCGGCGAGGACACGACGGGACCGTCGATGTCGGCGGGCATCCCGACGTTGACGACGGCGACGTGCGCCGCCAGGTCGGCGGGGATCGCGGCTCGGATGCTGTCGAGCACGGCCCGCTGCGGCGCGCCCTCATCGGCCCGGTCGACGAGGATCACGCACTGCGCGGGTGCACCGGTCGCGGTGATCGTGTTCCGTGCCGTCGTGATCTCAGCATCCGACGCGGTCTCGGCGTCGAGGCGCACGATCTCACCGCCGGCCGCGAGTGCCACGGCGACGTGCGCGGCGGCGCTGTCGACGGCGAGGCTGGACGGGCGCCGCAGGTCGATCACGGTCGTCGGTCCGTCGTCGTGCGGGGCGGGGTCACCGCTGATCCGCACGGCGCGATCCGCGATGGCATCCGCGTCGAGGGAGACCTCGGATGCTGTCGTGTGCGATGCTCCCGGGCGTGCGCGGACAGCATCCGCCATCGCCGCCACGCGCCGTGCGGCGTCCTCGACGCGCTGCCGCGGCAGATCGCCGCTGCGGAGCGCCGCGACGATCGCGTCGCGTGCGGCGAGGAAGTCGTGTTCGTCCTGGCCGGGCAGCATCTCGGGGCCGGGGTTGGTGGGATTTCCGATGCAGAGCAGGTCGGCTCCGGCGGCCAGCGCGCGTACCGCTCCCTCGCCGATGCCGACGGTCTCGCGGATGGCGGCCATGTCGAGGGCATCGGTGATGATGACGCCGTCGAACCCCGAGGCGCGCAGCCCGCCGAGCACAGCGGGGTTGAGCGTGGCGGGCGCATCGCCCCAGTGGGCGGCAGTGATGTGCGCGGTCATGATCGCCTGCACGCCGGCTCGGGTGGCCGCGACGAACGGCGGAAGATGCACCGCGCGGATCTCGTCCTCATCGAGGTCGATGTGGGGCAGGTCGTGATGCGAGTCGGTGTGCGTGTCGCCGTGGCCGGGATAGTGCTTCGCGCACGCCGCGACGCCGGCGCTCTGCACACCCTGCACGGCGGCGGCGACGTGGCGCGAGACCAGGCCGGTGTCGGCGCCGAACGCGCGCACCCCGATCACGGGGTTGCGCGGGTCGGTGTTCACGTCGGCGACGGGTCCGATCACCACGTCGGCACCGATGCTGTCGACGCGGCGTCCGATCTCGTACCCGGTCGCCCTCGTCGCGTCGAGGTCGTCGACGACACCCAGCTGCGCGGCACCGGGCACGGTCGAGCCGGTCTCGGTCTCCAGCCGGGTGACGCTGCCGCCCTCCTCGTCGATGCCGATCAGGGCCTGCGGATTGAGACGGTGGATCTCGGCGCTCAGCGCGGCGGTGTCGCCGCCGAGGTTCTGCGCGAAGTAGACGACGCCGGCCAGCCCCTCGGCGAGCGCGTCGGCCAGCCACGACGGCACCTCGTGCCCGAGGAAACCGGGCCAGAGCACGCAGCCGGCCAGTCGCTCGAGCCCATCGGCCTGTGTCATACTCCGGTCCCCATCGCTCGCGCCTGATCGGCCGGAGTCTTCCGGCCCGGTGATCAGTATTCCCGATTCACCGGCTGGATACACTGGGCCGATGAGCTCCGCGTTCCTCACCGACCGGTACGAACTGACCATGCTCGCCGCGTCGCTGCGCGATGGAACCGCCGATCGACCCAGCGTCTTCGAGCTGTTCTCGCGTCGACTGTCGGGCGGGCGCCGGTTCGGTGTGGTCGCCGGCACCGGGCGACTGCTGGAGCTGCTGCGCGGATTCCGGTTCGGCGACGACGAGCTGCGGTACCTGCGCGACAACGACGTGGTGGATGCCGATGCGCTGGGGTACCTGGAGCGCTACCGCTTCACCGGCACCATGCGCGGATATCGCGAGGGGGAACTGTACTTCCCCGGCTCGCCGATCCTCACGGTGGAGGGGACCTTCGCGGATGCCGTCGTGCTCGAGACCCTGGCGCTGAGCGTGCTGAACCACGACTCGGCCGTGGCGACGGCTGCCTCGCGCATGAGCATCGCCGCCGGCGAGCGTCCGCTTGCTGAGATGGGGTCGCGCCGCGCCGCCGAGCAGTCCGCCGTCGCGGCCGCGCGTGCCGCCTACATCGCCGGCTTCGGGGCGACCAGCAATCTCGAGGCGGGTCGGCAGTGGGGCATCCCCACCATGGGAACCGCCGCGCACTCGTGGACGCTGCTGCACGACTCCGAAGAAGCCGCGTTCCGTTCGCAGATCGACAGCCTGGGCACCTCGACGACACTGTTGGTCGACACCTACGACATCCGCACCGGCGTCGAGACGGCGATCCGCGTGGCCGGCACCGGGCTCGGCGGAGTGCGGCTCGACTCGGGAGACCTGCCGCTCGTCGCCGCGTCCGTGCGGGCGCAGCTCGACGAGCTCGGCGCGACCGGGACGAAGATCACCGTGACCAGTGACCTCGACGAGTACGCGATCGCCGCCCTCGCCGCCTCTCCGGTGGACTTCTACGGAGTGGGCACATCGGTGGTCACGGGGTCGGGCTACCCGACGGCGGGCATGGTCTACAAGCTCGTGGCCCGCCAGGATCCGACCGGATCCTGGGTGGCCGTGGCGAAGGCGTCGGCAGACAAGAGCTCGAAGGGTGGTCGCAAGGCGGCGTTCCGCACTCTGCGGAACGGCGTGGCCGTCGCCGAGACCATCTCGGTCGCCGACGGCTTCGAGAAGGTCGACGGCGCCGCCGAGCACCCCGACGCCAGGGCGCTGCAGGTCGTGCTCGTCGACGGCGGCGAGATCGATTCGTCGTACGAGGGGCCCGCGGGCACGGCATCGGCTCGCGCGCACCACCTGCGCGTCCGTGAGGAGCTGCCGGTGCGCGCCCTCGCGCTCAGCAAGTCCGACCCGGCGATCCCGACCCTGTTTGTTGACGCGGACTGACGCTCAGCGCACCATCGACTCGTAGATCTCCTTGCAGGTCGGGCAGACCGGGAACTTCTCGGGGTCACGCCCCGGGGTCCACTTCTTGCCGCACAGGGCGCGCACCGGCTTGCCGGTGATCGCCGACTCGAGGATCTTGTCCTTCTTCACGTAATGCGAGAAGCGCTCATGGTCGCCGGGCTCGATCTGCTCCTCGCGGAGGAGCTCTTCGAGTTCGCGATCAAGTGTTGCCACGCCACCCTGATCGGGGCTGTCCAGCGGAGTACTCATGTCGTGATTCTAGCCCGCGCGACGGACACCGGCTCGGTCGTCTGCGACGGCGGCTCGGGTCGTCTCGCTCGGGTCGTCTTGCTCAGGTCGTCTCGACGAACTCCATCAGCCGTTCGCCGCTGCGCTCGAAGATCGCGCCGCCGATGGCCGCTCCGCCGATCAGCACGAGCACCCCGGTGATGATCCCCACCCAGAACGTCGCGGGAGCGTGCTGGCTGCCCTCCGTGACAGTCAGCGCGAACAGCCAGATCGTGGGCGCACTGAACAGCAGCGCGCCCAGGAAGGTCCCCGCTGCTCCGAACGAACCGTGCGCTGACGAGCGCTGCGGCTGCTGGAAAGGGCTGTCACCCGGCCGCGAGACCGCGTACGGGAAGACCACCGAAGCGATGCTCGACATGCCGAGCGCACTGAGCAGCAGTGCAGCGGCGACGCCGATCAGCGGCAGCAGCAGGCTCCACTGCGCGATGAACGCGAGCGTCACCGAGACGGCGATCGCCAGCACGGGGATCGACACCAGCAGCACGGGCACCAGACGGCCCAGTCTGTCGGGGAGCCCGCGCAGTCCGCTCGCGATGTGGATCCACAAGGCCGTCGAGTCGTAGGCGACGTCGTTGTGGGGCAGCCATCCGAAGAACAGCGCCATCAGCGGCACCGGAACCAGGGCGGCGATCCACACCGGCACCCCGGCGACGATCAGCGGGAAGACCGTGAGCACACCGGCGATGGGCACGACGATGAAGTTGACGATGTAGCGGCGATCACGCAGCCAGTAGACGAGGCTGCGTGCGGCCACGGCGCCGAACGCATTGGCGGGCAGCGAGCCGAACCACCCGAGTCCGGATCGCTCGCGCGTCGCGTACGGCCGCTCGGTGACGGTGCGGAGGCGGTGCACGAGGTACGCCCAGAGCGCGAGCAGGATGACCAGGGATGCCAGGGCGATCGTCCCGCTGACCCACGCCTCACGGGTCTCGCCCGCCGCGATGTGGAACAGCAGCGCGTGCGGAGCGGCGAGCGGGGAGAAGCCGACGACGGTGGTGGCTGCGTCGACGGCCGACGGCACGTTGCCGTCCCATCTCAGCGAGGCGAAGTAGGCGGCCACGGGGAATGCGACGACGAGCACCGGGATCGTGATCAGCACGGTGAGCTCGCGAGACCGGCGCTCGGGCAGCAGGATGGCGCTGAGCGCCATGCCGATCCGCGCGATCACGGTCGTCGAGATCACTCCGACGGCGCCGGCGAGCACCGAGATCGTCACGGGCGCCCCCGCACCGACGACGACGACCACCAGACAGGCGGTCACAGCGATCAGCGCGAGGCTGGGCACGCTGACCAGCGAGGCGAGGGCGAGGATCCACGGCAGCTGCCGGCCATCGACGGCGAACGGTGCGAAGCGCCTCGGGTCGAGCTGGTCGGGCGACCCGGTGAGCATGGGTGCCAGGAAGAACGCCAGGAACGTCGCGGCGGCGCCGAGCACCAGCACGGTGTATGCCGTGGGAAGCGGCGCGGATCCCAGCCCGATGATCGCGATGCAGACGGCGACGGTGACGGCGATGGATGCCAGCAGCGCGAGCACACGTCGGACGGCGTGTTCGCCGCGGGCCGCGCCGACGAGCAGCGCGAGCCTCAGTCGGAGAACGTGTGCAACCACTCGAGCCCCTCCACTTCGCCCCCGGAGCCCGAGAGCTCGACGAACCGCTGGCTGAGGCTGCGCCCGGCGCGCACCTCGTCGACGGTGCCCTCGGCGAGCACCTCGCCGCCGACGATCACCGCGACCCGCGAGCAGACGCGCTCGACGAGGTCCATGCCGTGACTGGAGAGGATGACGGTGCCGCCGTGTGAGACGTAGGCGCGGAGGATGTCGAGGATCACCCCGGATGAGACCGGGTCGACGGCTTCGAACGGCTCATCGAGCACGAGCACGCGCGGCGAGTGGATGAGTGCCCCGGCGAGCATGAGCTTCTTGGTCATGCCGGCGGAGTAGTCGGAGACCACACGGCTCAGCGCGTCGGTGAGGTCGAAGGCGCGCGCCAGATCGGCCGTGCGGCTCTCGATCACCGCCCGCTTCAGGCCGCGCAGCTGTCCGTAGTAGAACAGCAGCTGCCGTCCGGTGAGCCGGTCGAATGTGCGCAGCCGATCGGGCAGCACGCCCATCACCCGCTTGGCGTCGAGGGGTCGCGTGCGCTGATCGATGCCGCTGATGTGCACGGAGCCGACGTCGGGCCGCAGCAGGCCCGAGATGATCGACAGCGTGGTGGTCTTGCCGGCGCCGTTCGGGCCGACGAGTCCGTAGAACGACCCGGCGGGCACGGTGAGGTCGATGCCGTCGACGGCCGTCGTGTCGCCGAAGCGCTTCACGAGCCCGCGGATGCGGATCGCGTCGGTGATGCCCGTCGGTGCGGTGTCGGATGCTGACGGCGCGGACTCAGGATCGAACGCGGGCGTCGGCTGGTCGGCCAGGGTGTCGCCCTGGGGGGCGACGGTGTCGGTCTGGGCGACAAGGGGGTCGGTCTGGGCGACAAGGGGGTCGGCCTGGGCGACAAGGGGGTCGGCCTGGGCGGCGGTGCCGGTCGGGGCGGTTTCGCGGGGTTGGCGCGCCTCCGCTGCCTCCGGCGCGCTGTGCGAGGCCGCCACGAGACGGCGCGCCGAGGGCGCGGCCTCGAGGTCGATGACGACGTCCGCGGTGAGGATCGGCGTCGCGACCTCGCTCGCCGCGGGGACGGCCGCGACGGCCACCGTCTTCGCGGGAGCCTTCTTGACCGATGCCTTCCTCGCGGGTGTGGCCGCCCTGCCGCCGGTGGTCCTGGCCGGAGCCTTGGCGGCTGCGGCGGTGCCGGCCGGGGCGGTCTTGGCGGCCGCCTTCTTGGCGGGCGTACCTCTGACCGGCGCCTTCTCGGCGGGGCTGGTCTCGGCTGGGCTGCTCTGTACGGGTGCCGGCAGTGTGTCGATCACGGGCGCAGCCGCTGCTGCAGCTCGCGCGGCCGGCGCCTTCTTCGTCGTGGTCGTCCTGGTGGAAGCCTTCTTCGCGGGCGACTTCTTGGCGGTGGTCTTGGTCGCGGTGGACTTCGCGTCCGCGGTCTTGGCCGCGGTGGACTTCGCCGCCGCGGTCTTGGCCGCCGCGTCCTTCGCCGCTGCCTCCTTGGCCGCGCTCTTCGCCGCCGCGGTGGTCGTGGCCGCCTTCTTCACCGCTGCCGTGCGCTTCGCAGCCGTCGCGGCCGCGGTCTTGGCCGCCGTCGTCTTGGCAGCGGCGTTCGACGCCGCGGCCTGCTTCGCGGCGGCCGTCGCCTTCGGATCGCTGTCGGCCACCGGCTTCTTCGCCGGACTCTTCTTCGCCGCAGTCTTCGTGACCGCAGGCTTCTTGACCGCAGGCTCCTTAGTCGCAGGCTGATCACCCGCGGTCTGCTTTGCCGGAGTCTTGCTCGCGGAAGTCTTCTTCGCCGGAGCCTGCTCGGTGGGGCTCACCTGCACGGCGCCGGCTTCCGATGCGGGACGTGTGTCAGCATCCGCGATCTCGGTCTGCACCGTCTCGATGCGGGCGTCCTCTGATTCCGGCGAAGCTGTCACGCGTCTACGGTATCAATCCGATCTGACAGAACATCGGAGCCGGTGACGGCCTGTTTCGGCCGCGGCAGCCCTCGACGCCGCACGAGAACCCTGACAGACTCGTGTGCAACACATCACGAAACAGCAACGGCGTCTGTAACGTCCCGTGGCCTCCCAGGTGGGATCAGTAGCATTGCGGAGGCACGAAGAGGTGTCCCGTCGATGAATCGACAGTGAACACAGTTCTTATTAGGAGAAATCGTGACTCTTCAGACCGTCATCCTGGCCGCCGGAATGGGCTCGCGCCTCGGTCGCGCCCTGCCCAAGCCGCTGACAGAGCTCAGCGACGGCCGCACCATCATGCGCCAGCAGCACGACAACATCCGGGCGGCGTTCGGCAGCGATGCCCGCATCACGGCTGTCGTCGGCTACCGCGCCGAGACGATCATCGAGGCCTTCCCCTCGGCCAAGTACGTGCACAACGAGCGCTACGACGTCACCAACACCTCCAAGAGCCTGCTGCGTGCGCTGGGCGCCACCGGCAAGGGCGGCGTGCTTTGGATGAACGGCGACGTCGTCTTCGACCCGCGCATCCTGGGCCGCGCCATCGAGTTCATCGAGCGCGACCAGTCGTTCGTGACGGTCAACACCTCGAAGGTCAGCGACGAAGAGGTCAAGTACACCGTCACCGCCGAGGGGTTCATCAAGGAGCTCTCGAAGACGGTCAAGGGCGGCCTGGGCGAGGCCGTCGGCATCAACTACATCTCGTCCGCCGACAAGAAGGCGTTCATGCGCCAGCTGCAGCGCGTCGACGACCAGGACTACTTCGAGCGCGGTCTCGAGCTGGCGATCGCCGAGGACGGCCTGCTCCTCGAGCCGATGGACGTCTCTGACCTGTACGCGGTCGAGGTCGACTTCGCCGAGGACCTGGAGCGCGCGAACCTCTTCGTCTGAGCGCACATCGATTCCCGGGCGACCCGGTTCCTGAGCGAGCGCAGCGAGACCCGGTTCCTGAGCGAGCGCAGCGAGACGAAGGGTCGGCGTTCTTGCGGACGCTGTGCATAGGATCGCCGCATGTCCGAGAAGGTCCACAAGATCCACTCACTGCCCGACGGCGCACCCTGGGATGTCCCGGTCCCGCCGGTCGGCTCGAACGAGCATCCCCTCACGGTGCGCGGGATCGATCGGGTCATGGCAGTGCAGCGGCCGCTGGTGGTCGCGCACATCCGCAGCATCCGACTGCGCAACCCGAGCGCGACGCCCGGCCAGATCGTGCGGATCCTCGAGACGCGCTATCTCGCCGCGGTCACGACCGGTGGCGCGGCGGTCGGCGCGACCGCCGTCGTGCCCGGCATCGGCACCGGGGTGACGCTCGCGCTGTCGGGCGTCGAGACCATCGGGTTCATGGAGTCAACGGCGCTGTTCGCGCAGTCGGTCGCCGAGGTGCACGGCATCGCGATCGAGAACCCGGATCGTGCCCGCGCGCTGGTGATGACGCTGATGCTGGGCAAGGAGGGCGTCGACCTGGTCTCGCAGCTGGCGCGACAGGCAGCCGGAAAGGGCGGGCCTCGCTCGTCGTACTGGGGTGAGCTGGTGACGAAGTCGCTGCCGCGCGCGGCGGTCGGACCGCTCGTCGACCGATTGAAGTCGGAGTTCATCCGCCAGTTCGCCGGGCACGGCGGCGCGTCGTTCATCGGCAAGGCTCTGCCGTTCGGCATCGGCGCCGTGATCGGCGGCGCGGGCAACAACATCCTCGGCCGGCGCGTGCTGACGACGTCGCGGCGTGCCTTCGGCGCCGCTCCGTCGGTGCTGCCGGCCGAGCTCGAGCCGATGCCCGGCTCGGAGAAGCTGGAGCGGCGGATGCTGACCGGTGCGCGCTCCATCGGCGGCGGCATCGTCGGCGCGGCGGGCAGCGTCGGGAGAGGACTCGGCGCGGCGGGGCGCGGGATCGGCGCGGCGGGGCGCGGTCTGGGGTCGAAGCTGCGCAGGCCGCGGCGGGAACTGGGTGGCGGTTCGGACACGGAGTCGGATGCCCTTTCGGGCGCCGGCTCGGATGCTCGTGACTCGCCCTCCACAGGTACGGACTGAACCGACTTCTCCACAGCGACTGGCGCACGCGCGTCGGCGGGGCTTCTGGCGTCGGCGGTCGTTTCTAGCGTGACGGCATGCCCCATCGCATCGATCCCGCTCAGCCCGTACCGCCGCTCGCCTACTGCGTACCCTGGACGATCGTTCGCGCCGATCGCACCCACCCCGTCGTGACGAACGGCGGAAGCGAGCCCGTGGACTTCGTGCGGGTGTTCCGCGACGACGTCGACAGCCACAAGGTCGTCGACCTGTGGGGTCAGGTGCTGCCGACAGAGACGATGGAGCTGTGCCTGTGCGCATCGGACCCCGACGAGGTCGTCGTGACCGTCGCGTGGTTCCGTCAGGCCGACGGGCTCGAGTACGTCTGGCGGTTCGTGGTGTGAGCTTCCCGGCGCTGCGCGCGACCTTCCGGTCGTTGAGCGACCGAAGCACCCCCAGTCGTTGAGTAAGCGCAGCACCCCCGGTCGTTGAGCGACACTTCGACTCGCTGCGCTCGCTCAGTGCGGGTCTTCGCGAGACGAAACGGCCCAGCTTGCCAGAACAATCACGAACAGAACCCTTGCGTTATTCGCATCTTTGTTCTAGCCTAGACTTATGATCATTTCACCCACCTTCGATCGCATGGACGCTGCAGCGCACGTGCTCGACGAGTGGGTCTCCGTGCGCGAGCAGATCAATCGACTCGAAGCGCGCGCCTCCGAGCTGTTGATCGAGCGCCTGTCGCTGCACGACGAAGACGTGGCCGAACTGCCCGTGCACCGCGAAGCGATCTGGCGCTCGATGCTGAGCGAGTTCTCGGCCGCCGGGCGAATCGCCCAGGGCGCGGCGGAGTACGCGTTCATCGATGCACGCACGTTGTCCTCCGGTGAATTCCCGGTCCTGCGCGAGTCTTTCCGCGCGGGTCGCATCACGGCATCGCACGTGCGTGAGATCCTGCGGGCGTCCTCCCCTGTCACTGCGGCGATCACCGAGGGCACGGTCGAACAGGGCACACTCGGCCTCTATGAGACTGCGACTGTGGTGTTCGCCGAGGCGGAGTCGCCGTCACGCACCCGCGTGCACGCGAAAGAGGTGGCCGCAGCGCTGGCCGGATCGACCATCGCCGACCGACACCGTCGCGCGAAGGCCGATCGCGCCGTGACCGTGCAGACGATCGGTGACGGGCTGGCGTTGCTGCAGGTCGTGCTACCCGAGCATCTTGCCGTGGCGATCCATGATCGTCTCAGTCAGATGGCTCGGCATCAGAAGCAGCACGTGGCCGACCGCGAGCCCACTCTTCCCGTTGACGAAGATGCCCTGGAGGCCGAGGCGAACGACCCGCGGCACTTCCACCCCGACTACGAGAACCCGTTCAGCGGCCGCGCAGGCGCTGACTCCGGTGCGGGTGCCAACTTCCCAGGCAGCACGATCTTCGGCGACGGCGACACCTTCACCAGCGACCCCTTCGACGCCGATCGCGACCCCTTCAAAGGAGACCCGGACGCGTATTGGGCGCACGTCGAGAAGATGATCTCGCAGGGTTCGCAGCCCATCCAGATTCCGGCCGACGAGCGCACACTCGACCAGATCCGCGCCGACCTGCTGGCCGATCTACTGCTGACGGCCGAGCCGAGTGAGGTGCAGGGTGACGGGCTCGGCAGTATCAAGGCACGCATCCAGGTCACGGTCGGAGCGGGAACGCTACTCGGCACCGATGATGCCCTCGCCCAGTTGGACGGACATGGTGAGCTGCACCCAGACATCGCCCGTGCACTCGCCGGCAGAAATTCCGGGTGGACTCGCCTGTTTCTCGATTCGAGCGGCATGGTGACAGAGACCGACACCTACACTCCGACCGAGCCGATGCGTCGGTTCCTGCGCGCCCGCGACCAGCATTGCCGCTTCCCGGGGTGCCGCATGCCGGTGCACCGGTGTGAGACCGACCACACTTTCGACTTCGCGCTCGGCGGCCAGACGTCGATCGACAACCTCGCCCACCTCTGCAAGAGGCACCACACCCTGAAGCATCCCGACATCCCCGACGATCATCGCTGGCGGGTCAGGCAGCTGCCGAACTGGGAGCTCGAGTGGACGAGCCCCACGGGTCGCGTGCACACCGACGCCCCTCCGCGCCGCGTGATGTTCGCGCCATCCCCCGCAACAGCTCCCCAGGGCGCTGCGCGCAGCTGGGATGACCCCTCCGACGCTGCAGGCGTCGACGCGCCGTTCTGATCAGCGCTGCTCGCGTCTCTGATCAGCGCTGCTCGCGGCGACGAAGTTCGCGACGAAAGTCCGCCTCCGAGTAGGGCTTCAGGCTCTCCGGCAGATCGGCGGCTGTCAGGCCCTTGATGAAGGTCTCCGGCTTCACGTCAAGCGCAGTGGCTAGTTGGATCAGCACGAACAGCGTCGGATTCCCCTCCCCCGACTCGATGCGCGCCAGGTGTGAGACGTCCATGTCCGCGCGATCGGCAAGACGGGAGCGCGGAATGCTCGCCTTCGCGCGGAGCTCCCGAATGAGCATTCCGACATGCTCGGATGCTCGAGACCGGGGCGCTTTCATCCCTCAAGCTTCCAAGCGTTACGCGAATTGCAACACCGCTTATATGCATGGGCTTGTATGCCTATGGTTAAGCGGTGAGTAGCCTCGGGACTTTTGTGTGGCAGATCGCGGATCAACTCCGGGGGCCCTTCAAACCGCATCAGTACGGCGACGTGATCCTGCCGATGACGATCCTTCGTCGCTTGGACGGGATCATGGCCGCGCATCGTGATGCCATCGACGCAGTGCTCGCCGCAACCGAGAACGACGAGCTTCGCGAAGTGCGGGTAAGGCAGAAGACCGGCTTGGGCTTCTACAACGCATCGCCGTGGACGTTCACGCGCCTGCTCGGCGACCCCGAGGGTCTGCAGGCCAACCTCGTCGACTACATCTCAGGGTTCTCACGCACGATCGACGTGTTCGAACGGTTCAAGTTCGAGGACCAGATCGAGGCGCTCGCCGAGAGCAACCGGCTGCTCATCGTGGTGCAGCGGTTCGCCGAGGTCGACCTCTCCCCCGAGGCACTGCCCAACGCGGCGATGGGCGACCTGTTCGAAGAGCTCATCCGCAAGTTCGCCGAAGCGTCGAATGAGACGGCCGGCGAGCACTTCACCCCGCGCGATGCGATCCGACTGATCGTCGACCTGCTCTTCGCGGGCGACGATTCCGGACTCACCGACAAAGGCGCCGTCCGATCGATCTATGACCCGACGGCCGGCACCGGCGGCATGCTCTCGGTTGCCGAAGAGCACCTGCTCGAGATGAATCCGGATGCTCGGCTGCGTCTGTACGGGCAGGAGATCAACCCGCAGTCGTACGCGATCTGCAAGAGCGACATGATCGCGAAGGGGCAGGATGCCACCAACATCCGCCTCGGCAACACACTGTCCGACGATCTGTTTGCCGGCCAGCACTTCGACTACTGCCTCTCGAACCCGCCGTACGGAGTGGACTGGAAGGCGTCGCAGGCGGCGGTGAAAGCGCATGTGCAGGATGCCGGCGAGCGCAGCCGCTTTCCGGGCGGCCTCCCGCCGATCAGCGACGGGCAGATGCTGTTCCTGCAGCACCTGGCGACGAAGATGCGTCCGGTGCACGAGGGCGGCGGCCGCGCGGGCATCGTACTGAACGGCTCGCCGCTGTTCACCGGGGCAGCCGAGTCCGGGCCGAGCCAGATCCGCCGGTGGCTGCTCGAGCACGACCTTGTGGATGCCATCGTCGCCCTGCCGACGAACATGTTCTACAACACCGGCATCGCCACTTATGTCTGGCTGCTCGACAACAGGAAGCCGGCCGATCGCATCGGCACGGTGCAGCTGATCGACGCGACCGGTTTCTGGAGCAAGCTGCGCAAGAACCTCGGCCAGAAGAACCGCGAGGTCTCAGCGAAGGACCGCGCCGAGATCGTGCGGCTCTACGACGAGCACGTCGAGCAGAAGCACTCGAAGATCTTCCGCAATGACGAGTTCGGCTACTGGACGATCACCGTCGAGCGTCCGCTGCGCGACGACGACGGCGAGATCGTGCGCGACCGCAAGGGCAACCCGAAGCCGGACTCGAAGCTGCGCGACACCGAGAACGTCCCGTTCACGTGGGGCGGTAATGAAGCGGGGTCGGATGCCCGGGATGCCACCATCCAGGCCTACTTCGACTCGGAGGTGGTCCCCCACGTCGAGGACGCCTGGGTGGACACCGCCAAGACGAAGGTCGGCTACGAGATCCCCTTCACCCGCCACTTCTACGAGTACGTGCCGCCGCGTCCCCTCGAAGAGATCGACGCCGAGCTGAACCAGCTCGTCGGCGAGATCATGGAGCTCCTCAAGGAAGTGGAGCGGTGAACAGCACCGTGGCATGGGCTCCCACGTTGCCCAGCGGCTGGCGGACTGCACGTGGTCGTCACCTCACATCGCCCGTACGACGTGAGCCGCGTCCAGCAGACGGGATCGTCACAGCGTTTCGCGATGGCACGGTGACCCTTCGTTCAAATCGTCGCACTGACGGGTTCACCGAAGCAATCCAGGAAATCGGCTACCAGGGAGTGAGAACTGGAGACCTGGTTATACACGGAATGGACGGATTCGCGGGCGCGATCGGGGTGTCCGACTCAGAAGGCAAAATGTCGCCCGTGGTGCATATTTATCACCCCGTGGGCGCGGACGCCCGCTACCTGGCCCATGCTTTGCGGGTTGCGGCTTCGAGCGGCTTCGTGACCGCACTCGCCAAAGGTATTCGCGAACGATCAACGGCATTTGACCGCAAGACCTTCCGGGACATGGACTTGCCATGCCCTCCCCTGTCCGTACAATCCGCGATCGCTGACTACCTCGACCGCGAGACCGCCCAGATCGACAAGCTCATCGCCAAGCAGGAACGGCTCATCGCCACCCTCCGCGAGCGGCGCACACAGATGATCGCCAACGCCGTGACCGGAAGTCTTGCGAGCTCCCACTCAACTCGACCGGGTGGTGTCAGTTGGTTGAGTAGCATCCCGTCGCACTGGGAGCTGGCGCGAGTACGTCACATCGCGGATATCGCCACCGGGTACGGAGATACGGTCGACGCTGAGGACGTCGGAGAGTTTCCGTTCTACGTGCGATCGCAGACGCCTCTGAGAAGCTCCACGTGGGATCACGAGGGCCCCGCAGTACTCACCGCTGGCGACGGCGCAGGAGTCGCTAAGGTGTTCCATCTCGTCGGTGGGAAGTTCAAGGCGCATCAACGCGTGTATGTCCTTGACAACTTTCGTCGTGTCCTCCCTCAGTTTTTCCTCGCCTACTTCTCCACGTTCTTCAGTCGAGTTGCGCTGGACGGCAGCGCCAAATCGACGGTCGATTCAGTGCGCCGTCCCATGATCAGCGATATGCCCATATGCATTCCCGGCTTGGACGAGCAGCGAGATATCGTCACGTTCGTATCGGGTGAGACGACGAAGATCGACACCCTCATCGCCAAGGCCGAGCGGTTCATCGAGTTGTCGAAGGAGCGGCGGGCGGCGCTGATCACGGCGGCGGTGACGGGGCAGATCGAGGTTCCTGCGTAGGGGTCTGCTGCTTCGTCTCGCTGCGCTCGCTCAGCGCAATTCGACTCGCTTCGCTCGCTCAATGACCGGGAGAGGCAGACGGCCCTAGCAACTCACACCAACCAGTCCTCAATGGGGCGCGCATCGGCATCCGGACGCTCAAGCCACGCGGCGAGCGCGGCGATGATCGCGGCCGTGCGGTCTCCCGAGCCACGCGGGAATCGCCGTGGCGATACCAAGAGCAGCGAGGCGGCCGGTTCGTCTCGTGCGAGGGCATCCATCAGCAACGGTCGGAAGTCCTTGATATTCTCAGTGACGACGCGGCGGCCCTGCTCAGCAGCCGCCGCGTAGACCATGGCGTCACTCGCACTGCGCAGCGCAGGATCCGCCACGACCGACACGACGTCGAAGCGGCGCTCCCGAAGGGCGACGGCGACTGCTTCGCCGTAGTGCTCGTCGAGCAGCAGTCGTGCGGTCACGAGACGAGTCGCTGCTGGGCTTCCCACGACTTCAATGCCTCTTCGGCGGCACGGTCGTTCTCGGCGATCTCAGCGTCGATCTCGTCGGCGTGCGCACCGTAGTAGGCGAGCGCGATCCGTACGCTCGCGGGCGTGAGGTCGAAGTCCGCCGCAACGGCATCGACGGCTGCGTCCCCGCGGGCGTCGACATCACGAAGGGCAGAGGCGATCTCCCAGACGTCCGGACCGACTGCCAGTGACGCGCGTCGACCAGATGGTCCGTCACGAAAAACGATGCCCGGGAAGTCTTGCGCGCGCAGCGCTTCTTCGACGTAGCGCTGGATGAGGCTGGACGCCGTCGTGTCTCGCATCACGGCAGAGCGTCGCACACGGTCGAGCAGCGCGTCATCGAAGCGAATGGACACGGGAGTGGAAGACATGCACTACATTGTAGTGTGATATCCGCGTGTCCCCCACTCGTAAATGCGACATGCTTACAAGCATGGGACTTCAGCACGAGAAGGCTTTCGAGGAAGAGATCTGCGAGCACCTCGCCGCGAACGGGTGGATGTACGAACCCGAGAACACGCAGGGCTACGACAAGGCCCGCGCGCTCTTCCCCGAAGACGTCTTCGCGTGGATCCAGCAGACGCAGCCCGAGGAGTGGGCGAAGGTCGTGAAGCCCGGGGCATCCGGCGCCGAACAGGGCAAGGCAAAGGAACAGCTGCTCGACCGGCTCGTGAAGTCACTGGATCTGCCTCTCGATTCCGGCGGCGGCACGCTCAACGTGCTGCGGCGCGGGTTCAAGAAGACGCCCGCGAACATCCGGATGTGCGCGTTCAAGCCCGCCACATCACTGAACGCCAAGGCCCTGACCGACTACGAGGCCGTCCGCCTGCGCGTCGTGCGTCAGGTCTACTACTCCACGAAACATTCCGGTTCCATCGACCTGGTGCTGTTCGCGAACGGCATCCCTGTCGCGACTCTCGAGCTGAAGACCGACAACACGCAGTCGATCGCGGACGCCATCGCGCAGTACCGCCACGCCCGCGACCCCAAGGGCGAACCGTTGCTCGGCTTCGCCAATCGCGCGCTCGTGCACTTCGCCGTCTCGACCGACGAGGTTGCGATGACCACGAAGCTCGCGGGCAGCGCGACACACTTCCTGCCCTTCAACCTCGGCCGCGATCAGGGCGCCGGCAACCCGGTGAACCCGCATGGTGCTGCCACCTCGTATCTCTGGGAGCGAGTGCTGCGGCGCGACGCGTGGCTGAACATCCTGGGCCGCCTGCTGCACATCGAGAAGTCGTCATCGACCGACCCGATCACCGGGGCGATCACCCACAAAACCGCTCTGCTGTTCCCGCGGTTCCACCAGTGGGAGCTCGTCACCGACCTGCTGCAGACCGTCCGCGAAGAGGGACCAGGCAACCGGTACCTGGTGCAGCACTCGGCAGGCTCCGGCAAGACCAACTCGATCGCGTGGCTCGCCCACGGACTGTCGAACCTGCACGACGACACGAATCACAAGGTGTTCGACTCGGTGATCGTCATCACCGACCGCACCGTGCTCGATGACCAGCTGCAGAAGGCCATCAAGCAGATCGAGGGCGTCGACGGCACCGTCGCGACCATCAACGCCGACGAGGTGCGCAAGGCCGGAGAGTCCTCGAAGTCGGGCCTGCTCGCGCAGACGCTGCTCTCGGGCAAGCTCATCATCATCGTCACCCTGCAGACGTTCCCGTTCGCACTGAAGGCCATCCAGGACAACGCGGGGCTCGCGGGACGCAACTTCGCGATCATCGCCGATGAGGCGCACTCCTCGCAGACCGGCGAGGCCTCGAAGAAGCTGCGAGAGGTGCTCACCGCCGACGAGCAGGCTGCGCTCGACGACGGTGGCGAGGTGGATGCCGAAGCAGTGCTCGCCGCACAGATGACCGCCCGCGCAGACTCGCCGAACCTGTCGTTCTTCGCATTCACCGCGACACCCAAGCCGAAGACGCTCGAGCTGTTCGGACGCCCGGATGCCGAAGGCATCCCGATGGCCTTCCACGTCTACTCGATGCGTCAGGCCATCGAAGAGGGCTACATCCTCGACGTGTTGCGCAACTACACCACCTACTCCACCGCGTTCCAGCTCGCCGAGAAGACCAAGCGCCACCTGCAGATCGTCGACGAGGTCGATGAGTCCGAGGCCGTCAAGGGTCTGATGCGCTGGGTGTCGCTGCATCCGACCAACATCGCGCAGAAGGTGCAGATCATCGTCGAGCACTACCGCGCCAACGTGCGCCACCTGCTGGACGGGCATGCCAAGGCGATGGTCGTCACCGCATCGCGCGAGCACGCGATCCGCTACAAGGAGGCGATCGACGCCTATATCGCCTCGAAGAAGTACCCGCTGGCGACGCTCGTGGCCTTCTCGGGAACGATGACCGCTGAGCAGGTGCCCGGTGTCGCTTTCGCCGGCGTCGAGCCGCCGTTCTCCGAGGCCAACCTCAATGCCGGTCTGCGGGGGCGCAGCATCCCGACCGCCTTCGCCTCCGATGATTTCGATGTGCTCATCGTTGCGAACAAGTACCAGACCGGCTTCGATCAGCCGCTGCTGTGCGCGATGTACGTCGACAAGCGCCTTGACGGCGTGACGGCCGTGCAGACACTGTCCAGACTGAACCGCACCTACCCCGCCGGCGGCAAGGACACCACCTACATCCTCGACTTCGTCAACGATGCCGACGAGATCCTCGAGACGTTCCGCGATTACCATCGCACGGCCGAGCTCAGCGCCACGAGCGATCCAGATCAGGTGCATGACCTGCAGAACAAGCTCGACGGCGCCGGCATCTACACCGATCCCGAGGTCGAGGCCTTCGCGAACGCGTTCCTGGCCACATCGGCCCCGCCCAAGCATGGAGCGCACACGGCGCCGTTGAAGGCCGCAGCCACCCGATTCAACGAGCGGTACGCCGCGTCGCTGGCATCCGACGACAAGGCTGAGCAGGACGCCCTCGACCTGTTCCGCAAGGACGTCGGGACGTTCGTGCGGCTCTACGACTTCCTCTCGCAGATCTTCGACTACGCCGACACCGGTCTTGAGAAGCGGTCGCTGTTCCTGCGGCTGCTGCTGCCGCGGCTCACCGGTCGCGTCGCGAACGAGCAGATCGACTTCTCAGCCGTCGAGCTGACCCACATCAAGCAGACCCGCCACGGCGAGCACGCCCTCGATCTGGATGCCGGTACCGCCGAACCCATGCAGCCCGCCGGTGCGGGCGGCACCGGCACTGCCCGCGATCCGCGCTTCGCGCGACTGGCCGAGATTCTCGCCAGGATCAACGAGCTGTTCTCCGATGAGGACTTCAGCGACTCCGGCATTCAGAACTGGGCCGACGGCGTCGTCACCGTGCTGACCGAGAACCCGCAGCTGCGTACCCAGGCCGCCGCCAACTCGCTGACCCAGTTCATCGAGTCCCCCGATCTCAGCGACGCGGTGACGGATGCCGTGCTGAGCAATCAGCACACCAACAACCGCATCGTCGACTACGTGTTCAGCCGGCCCGAGATGCGAACCACCCTCGAGCGACTGCTCGGGCAGCTCGTGCACGAGAACGTCACCGCCGACCAGGAGACCGCCTGATCAGGGGTCGGGCGAGTCGGCCGGCGCCAGCACCCACAGCCCGGCCCGCCGCGCGGCGTCCGCCATCTTCTCGTCGTACGTGATGATCTCATCGACGCCGAGCGACAGCGCTGCGGCCAGGTGAAGGGCATCCTGCGAGCGCAAGGGCGTGATTCGCCTGCCCCATCCCCCAAAGGAATCGTCTCCCCGTTGTGCCGAGCATCCAACGGCAGCGCGCACCCCGGCGCTAGGGTGGAATCCGTGACGGAAAAGCCTGACCTCTCGACCACGGCCGCGAAGCTCGCGGACCTTCGCTCCCGCTTCAACGAAGCGGTCGTCGAGCCCGAGAAGCTCGCGCAGCAGAAGCAGCACGCCAAGGGCAAGATGACCGCCCGCGAGCGCATCGAGCTGCTGGTCGACACCGGCAGCTTCGTCGAGTTCGACGAGTACGTGCGCCACCGCACGACCTCGTTCGGCATGGACCGCAACCGCCCCTACGGCGACTCGGTCGTCACGGGCGTCGCCACGATCCACGGCCGCACCGTCGCCGTGTACTCGCAGGACTTCACCACCTTCGGTGGTTCGCTCGGCGAGGTCGCCGGAGACAAGATCATCAAGATCATGGAGTTCGCGCTCCAGGGCGGGATGCCGATCATCGGCATCCTCGACTCCGGCGGCGCCCGCATCCAGGAGGGCGTGCTGGCGCTGAGCAAGTACGGTGAGATCTTCCGGCACAACACTCGCTCCTCGGGTGTCATCCCGCAGATCTCGATCATCATGGGGCCGGCTGCCGGCGGCGCCGTCTACGGCCCCGCCCTCACCGACTTCGTCATCATGGTCGACAAGACCAGCCAGATGTTCGTCACCGGCCCCGACGTCATCAAGACCGTCACCGGCGAGGACGTCGGCATGGAGGAGCTCGGCGGGGCGTACACCCACAACACCCGCTCCGGCGTCGCGCACTACCTGGCCGAGGACGAGGACGACGCGCTCGACTACGCCCGCACGCTGCTGAGCTATCTGCCCGACAACAACATGGCAGAGGTGCCGTCGTACGACTCGGCGTTCGAGTTCGAGACGACGGATGCCGACCACGCGCTCAACACGATCATCCCCGACTCCCCCAACCAGCCGTACGACATCCACACCGTCATCGAGCACGTCGTCGACGAGGGCGAGTTCCTCGAGGTGCAGCCTCTGTTCGCCCCCAACATCGTGATCGGATTCGGCCGCGTCGAGGGTCGATCGGTGGGCATCATCGCAAACCAGCCGTCGCAGATGGCCGGCACGCTGAACATCGAGGCCGGCGAGAAGGCCAGCCGGTTCGTGCGCTTCTGCGATGCGTTCTCGATCCCCATCGTCACGCTCGTCGATGTGCCAGGCTATCTGCCCGGCACCGACCAGGAATGGACGGGCGTCATCCGCCGTGGCGCGAAGCTCATCTACGCCTACGCCGAGGCCACCGTGCCGCTCGTCACCGTCATCCTGCGCAAGGCGTACGGCGGCGCGTACATCGTGATGGGCTCCAAGCAGCTCGGCGCCGACGTCAACATCGCCTGGCCCACCGCCGAGATCGCGGTGATGGGCGGTCAGGGCGCCGTGAACATCCTGTACCGCAACGAGATCAAGAAGGCCGAGGAGAACGGCGAAGACGTCGCGGCGGTGCGCACGCGCCTCGCCAATGAGTACACCTACAGCGTGACCTCGCCGTTCCTCGCCGCTGAGCGCGGCGAGATCGATGGCGTCATCGAACCGGCCGCCACTCGCGTCACGATCGCCAAGGCGCTGCGCTCACTGCGCGGCAAACGCGCTGAGCTGCCGCCGAAGAAGCACGGGAACATCCCGCTGTGACCGACGAGCAGCCCACCGCGATCGAGATCGTTCGCGGCACCCCCACCGCCGAGGAGCTCGCAGCGCTCATCGCGGTGGTCAGCGACGCCCACGCGCGCGAGACGAGTGAAGCGGTCGCCGCAGTGCCGCACGTCTCGGCCTGGCAGCGCTCGGCCCGCGGCCTGCGCACACCGCTGCGCCGCGACATCCCGTGGGGCCGATATTCGGGCTGAAATGCCCGAGATGGCGTACTCCGACCTGAAATCGCCGAATTTGTCCCCCGAAATACCTACAGACAGACACGTTTCTACGCGCGAAACTATCAGAGACGCTTCGCGTTAGGCGGCTGCTCTGTCCCAGGGTAGACAGACGCAGTACGCCCCCAGCGGACAGTTTTCGGGTAGCTGTTCCGCGTCGGCGAGGGGCGGGCGGCTTCGCCGCCCCTCGCCCATCTCACTCCCCCGGAGTGGCCCCGGTCGGGGTCATTCCGCCGCGCGCCGGATCTCGTGCCACAGATCGACGGCATCATCGTCGTGCGCACCGCCGGCCGCTCGACCGACGACCGTCACCGCCACCCTGTCATCACGTCCCGCGCGGATGATCACCCGATTCGATCGTGCCCGCTCCAGCACCGCGGCGAGTTCATCGCGGATCTCCTCCGCGCGCACCTCGTCGAGTCCGTCCATCCCGCCCTCGTCGAATACGGTCACCGAGGTTCCGCGCCGCCGGGCATCCGAGATCGCCGAGCGCACCGCCTCGTTGAGCAGCGCCGCACCGCGCAGCTCGTCGCGCAGCGTCCCCTCGGCGAGACGCGCATCAAACCGCTCCTGCGCCGTGAGATCGCCGCGCGCGGCGACCGTGCGCGTGAGCACCGGACCGGCGACGGCGAGCGCGAGTTGAGCCCGCACGCGGCGCTCGCGCTGCCGCACCTCCTGCGTCGCGTTCCATGCCGACACCGCCTGCTGGATGTCGGCGAGGCGCTCGGTATCGCGCACAGCCCTGTCCCAGAACAGCACCAGCAGCTGGGCGACGACCACCCACGTGATCGAGCCCACCAGACCCAGCGTGAACGCCTCGCCGAGACCCATGTACAGCGATGCCGCGACGATCAGGGCGGCGAGCATCAGCCAGCCGCACAGCAGCCGGCGGCGCACGATGCACACCACCGCCAGCAGCCCGATCGCCCCGATGTACCAGGTGGCGAACGGCGCATCACGCTCGTGCCACGGCAGGGAGAGACTCACCAGGGACGGCACGGCCAGGCTTGTCACGAACGCGAGAACGGCCGGTCCCGACGGCATCCGCACACTGTGCGCTGCACCCGCCAGCACGGTCGTCAGTGCGGTCGCGAGGTACAGACCGATCGCGCTGACCATGAGCAGCGGCGCGGTGGGCTGCACGATCCACCAGATGCCTCGGGCGGCGAAATACAGCGCGAACCCGAGAGCCAGCGCGGTCACGATGCTGCGGACGGTCCGTCTCATGCCGGCTCCCAGCCGAGCTCCACGACCGTGCCGCCGGCATCCGTCCTGATATCGGAAGTGCCGGCGACCGCCGCCATCCTCGCCACGATCGAGGCGCGGATGCCGAGGCGATCCTCGCCGATGGCATCCGGATCGAAACCGGGCCCGGCGTCGACGACGGTCAGCGTCAGACGATCATCTGCGGCCGACTCGGCGATGACGTGCAGTCCGCGTCCTCCGGCGTGGTCAAGAGCATTGCCGATCGCCTGCCGGGCGGCGAGCACCATCGCCCGCGCCACACGACCGGGCAGCTCGGCGGCGACACCGCGCTCCTCCACCACGGCGTCCACGCCCTGCTCCGAGAGCGTCCGCCGCAGCTCGGCGACGATCTGCGCCCGGCTGATCGGCTCATCGTTGCCCTCCTGTGCGATCGAGGCCTCGGTGTTCGCCAGCCTCGTCAGCGCCTCGCGCGCCATCACGACGGCGAGGTCGTGTTCACGTTCGGACGTCGCCCGCTCCGCGGCGATCAGAGCAGCCAGCACGCTGTCGTGCATCAGCGCCGACATCGCCACCCGCTCCTCCTCAGCGGCGGATGCCGCCGCCGCAGCCGCGTACGTCGCCACGGCCTTGCCGCGGGCGTCATCGACACCGGCCGCAACCTGCCGGAACATCCAGCCGAGCGAGACGATCACCGCGCCGAGGATCAGGGTGAACGACACATCGAACGCGGTGGTGATCCAGAACTCCTGCGAGAAGCCGCCCTCGACGAGCCGCACATACCCGTACACGAACGGCAGCCCGAGCGCCCACATCAGCTGCAGACGCGGACGGAAGGCGAGCAGCGCTGCGACGACGGCGATGTTGACGAGGAAGAAGATCCACGGCTGGCTGGCCGGTTCGCGCGTCGTGCGGTCGACGATCACCGGCCACAGCACCAGTGCGACCACGTAGGCGACGGCGAACGAGCCGCAGGCCGGCCTGATCGCGCGAGCGCTGATGCACGCGACGATCATCCACAGCAGAGGACCGAACACCAGCAGCATCATGGCGACGCGCGGTGCGTCGACGACGCTGATGTTGGTCACGGCCGCCAGGAGCGCCTGTGCGCCGAGCGCGGCCGAGCCGATCGCCGCGACGATCGCGAGGATGCGCTCGATCCGGTTGCCGGTGAAGCGCTCGAGCCCGACCGCGACATCCCCGGGCGAGGGGATGTTCTGCCAGGCCTCGCGGATGCCGCGGCTGTCAGCCACCACTCGGCACCCCGTCAGGGGCGACGATGCCGTCCTCCATCGCCCGGCGCAGCAGATCGACCTTCGTCGGTGCGGGGCGCCCGACCTCGACGTACTTGACCCGGATGCGGGTGATGTTCTCCTTGGCGGTGGAGTAGGCCACCCCGAGGCGCTCGGCCACGGCCTTCAGCGGCAGGCCCGCGGCGTACAGCCTCAGCACCTCGCGCTCGCGCGCGGAGAGCTGCGCGTCTGCGAACTCCCGGTCGCCGTCGACGGCGCTGGCCCACTCGACGTTGTTCAGCGCGTCCCCGCGGGCCACGGTGCGGATCGCGTCGAGCACGTCGTCGAGCGCGGAGGACTTGCTGACGACGCCGGCGGCCCCGGCGACGAGCGCCTCGCGCACGGATGCCGGGCGGTCGGCGACGCTGTGGATGACGACACTCGCTCCGTCGGCGACGAGCGTCGCGACGTTCTCGGTGACGGTGGTGCCGTCGCCCAGCGTCAGATCGAGTACGACCACATCGACCGGCGGCGCTTCCGAGCCGTGGCGCCAGGCGAGGTACTCCTTGACGGTGCCGCCCGAGAAGACGATCTGCTGCTCCCCATCGCGCACACACGCGGCCTCGAGGCCGAGACGGACCGACTCGTGGTCGTCGATGAGGGCGACGGTACTCATCCCGCCAGCCTACTCAGTGCCCGACCCGTGTCCCGTCCGGTGCCGTAAGTCACCGGGTCAGAACGGCAACGGCCTCGAAATGATGAGAGTGCGGGAACAGGTCGAACGCCCGCAGGGATGACACGTCCCAGCCCAGACCGCGGAACGTGCCCAGGTCCCTGGCGAGTGCCACCGGATCGCAGGCGACGTAGACGACGGCCTCGGGATCGACCCCGTGGATCGACTCCACGACCGCGCGTCCTGCCCCCGCCCGCGGCGGGTCGAGCACCACGGCACCTGCCCGCGTGCCCTCGGGCAGGCCGGCCAGGAAGCGGTCGACACGCGCCGTCACGGCCTGCGCGTCGAGATCGGCGAGGTTCTCCGCGGCGTACTCGGTCGCCCGACGGTCGGATTCGACGGTGACGATGTCGGTCGCACCCTGCTCACCCAGCGTCGCGGCGAACAGGCCGACACCCCCGTAGAGGTCGAAGTGCGTGGCGTCCGGATCCACGCGTCCGGCGAGCGCGTCGGCGACGGCCGCGTGCAGGGTCTCCCCCGCTCGGGGATGCACCTGCCAGAAGCCGCCGGCATCGAGGCGGAACCGGCGTCCGGCCACGCGCTCGACGATCGTCTCCGACCGTCCGCGCCGCCCGCCCTCAGGGCGCGGCAGCACGTGCACGCGTTCATCGCCCGACTCGACGAGATCGACGCGGCCCGGCTTCTGCGCGCGCAGCGCGAACGCCGCCTGTTCGACGGCGGCCCGCGCCAGCGGCAGCGACGCCACATCGATCACCCGGTGGCTGCGTGCGGCGTATGGTCCGATGCGGCCCTCGGCATCGACGTGCAGCGAGATCCGGGTGCGCCAGCGCGTGCCGTCGCCGTCGTCCACCGACCGCACCTCGGGGGCGCTCAATCCCGCTCCGGCGAACTTGTCGAGTGCCTCCTGCAGCACGCGGCGCTTGAACACGCGCTGCTCGTCGAGGGCGATGTGCCCGAGGTCGGCACCGCCGACGCGATCCTCAGGAGCGCGGGAGACATCGGCCTCGGCCCACACGTGCGGGCGGCGGTGCGGCGAGGGATCGAGCACCTCGAGGGTCTCGGCTCGCCAGAAACTCCGCGTGTCGGCCCCTGAGCCCGACGCTTGTACTGAGCGAGCGTCAGCGAGACGAAGTGAAGGGTCGACGATGCGCGCCCGCACCCGCTCGCCGGGAATGGCGTCCGGCACGAACACGACGCGCCCCTCGTGGCGGGCGATGAAGGTGCCGCCGTGGGCGATGCCGGTGATGTCGAGGTCGAGGACGGGGGCCTGAGCGGTCATCGTTCCAGGATCCCACACCGGCTAGCGTGGGAGCATGCGCGTATGCCTGGCATCCACCTCCCCCGCCCGACTGATGCTGCTGCGTCAGGCCGGCATCGAGCCGCTGCTCATGGCCCCCGAGGTCGATGAGGACGCCGTCTCCGCCGCGGCGGAGGCCGAGCGCGGCGGCCCCCTGGCCGCTGACGAGCTCGTGCTGCT
This sequence comes from Microbacterium bandirmense, assembly GCF_037204185.1. NCBI lineage: Bacteria > Bacillati > Actinomycetota > Actinomycetes > Micrococcales > Microbacteriaceae > Microbacterium > Microbacterium bandirmense. Next base: position 97,064 of record NZ_JBBDGM010000006.1, read on the forward strand.
GCTGGGCAGGGCGAAGGCCGCCGACGTCGCCCGGCGCGTGCGCGCCGAGCATCCGCACTTCGACGGCATCGTCATCGGCGGCGACTCGATGTTCGCGATCGGGGGTCGCGTTCTCGGCAAGCCGCACACCGCGGAGGTCGCCAGGGAGCGCTGGCACGCCATGCGCGGCGCGACGGGAATCCTGCACTCCGGCCACTCGGTGTTCCGCGTGCGTCCCGGCCACGATCCGGTGGAGGCCGCGGACGTCGCCCAGGCGGCGGTCACCTTCGCGGAGGACGTGTCGGATGCTGAGATCGACGCCTACATCGCCACCGGCGAGCCGCTGCACGTCGCCGGCGCCTTCACCGTCGACAGCCTGGGCGGCGCGTTCATCACGCGGGTGGAGGGTGATCCCTCGACCGTGGTGGGGATGTCGCTGTCGACGATTCGCCGGCTGGCCGGCGAACTCGGCGTCGTGTGGACCGACCTGTGGACGCAGTCATAGCGAAACCGAGATTTCTTGTGGAGAGTCGTCAAAAGGAACGCGGCGTCACTCGCTAGGCTGAAACCCATGCCTGCTATCGCCAAGGTGCTCATCGCAAACCGCGGCGAGATCGCCGTACGCATCATCCGTGCCGCCCGGGACTCCGGGATCTCCTCCGTCGCCGTGTACGCCGACCAGGACCGTGACGCGATGCACGCGCGACTCGCCGACGAGGCTTACGCCCTCGACGGCGCCACGAGCGCCGACACCTACCTGCAGATCGACAAGATCCTCTCGGTCGCGCGCCGCTCCGGTGCGGATGCTGTGCATCCCGGCTACGGCTTCCTGGCCGAGAACGCCGAGTTCGCCCGCGCCGTCATCGCCGCGGGACTGACCTGGATCGGGCCGTCGCCCGAGGCGATCGAGTCGCTCGGCGACAAGGTCACCGCTCGCCACGTGGCCGAGAAGGTCGGCGCCCCGCTGGCCCCCGGCACCCCGGGACCGGTCGCCGGCGCCGACGAGGTCGTCGCCTTCGCCCAGCAGCACGGGCTGCCCATCGCGATCAAGGCCGCGTACGGCGGCGGCGGACGCGGACTCAAGGTTGCCCGTGAGCTCGACGAGGTCGCCGAGCTGTTCGAATCGGCGACCCGCGAGGCGGTCGCCGCGTTCGGACGCGGCGAGTGCTTCGTCGAGAAGTACCTCGACAAGCCGCGCCACGTCGAGACCCAGTGCCTGGCGGATGCCGAGGGAAACGTCGTGGTCATCTCGACCCGCGACTGCTCGCTGCAGCGCCGCCACCAGAAGCTCGTCGAGGAGGCGCCGGCGCCGTTCCTCACCGATGAGCAGAACGAGCAGCTCTACACCGCGTCGAAGGCGATCCTCAAGGAGGTCGGCTACGTCGGCGCCGGCACGTGCGAGTTCCTCATCGGCGCCGACGGTACGGTGTCGTTCCTCGAGGTGAACACCCGCCTGCAGGTCGAGCACCCCGTCTCCGAAGAGGTCACGGGCATCGACCTGGTGCGCGAGCAGTTCCGCATCGCGGCCGGCGGCACCATCGACTACGACGACCCGACTCCGCAGGGCCACTCGATCGAGTTCCGCATCAACGGCGAGGATCCCGGCCGCGGCTTCCTGCCCCAGCCCGGCCCGATCAACGTGTTCAAGACCTTCGGCGGTCCCGGTGTGCGCCTCGACTCCGGTGTCACCGCGGGCGACGCCGTCTCGGGTGCGTTCGACTCGCTGCTGGCGAAGATCATCGTGACCGGGCGCGACCGCTCCGAGGCGCTCGAGCGGGCCCGCCGCGCCCTCGACGAGTTCGAGGTGTCGGGTCTTCCCACCGTGCTGCCGTTCCACCGCCAGGTCGTGCGCGAGCCCGCGTTCGTCGCCGAGGACGGCGAGTTCGGCGTGTTCACCCGCTGGATCGAGACCGAGTTCGCAGGTGAGATCCCGGCGTGGGACGGCGAGCTCGACGACCCGACGCCGGCGCCCGGCCGGCACACGGTCGTCGTCGAGGTCGCCGGCAAGCGACTCGAGGTCAGCCTGCCCGACCGCGTCGCCGCCCCCGTCGCCGGGACCGCCGGCCGCCCCGCCGCGGTGCCACCGTCCCGCCGCAGCCATGCCACCACCGCCAACGCGGGTGCCTCGGGCGACGCCGTGAAGTCGCCCATGCAGGCGACCGTCGTCAAGGTCGCCGTCGAGGACGGCCAGCAGGTCGTCAAGGGCGACCTGGTGGTGGTGCTCGAGGCGATGAAGATGGAGCAGCCCCTGCAGGCGCACAAGGACGGCGTGATCGGCAACATCAACGCCGACGCGGGCAGCACGGTCTCGGCCGGGCATCAGCTGCTGACGATCAGCTGACGCGCACTGCACAGACCGGCGGCCCTGCACCCTCGAGGGTGTCGGGCCGCTCGGCTCGGCTGATGTCGACCGCGTCAGCTGATGTTGACGGCGTGCATCGCGCGGCTCGCGTCGGTGATGCTCGAGGTCAGTGACGGGTAGGCCGCGAACACGCGCGAGACCTGGTCGACGTTGAGTCGGCGCTCGACGGCCATCGCGAGCGGGTAGATGAGCTCGGATGCCCGCGGCGCCACGATCACCCCGCCGATCACGGTGCCGGATCCCCGTCGGGCGATGATCTTCACGAAGCCGTCCTTGATGCCCATCATCTTCGCGCGCGGGTTGGCCGCCAGCGGCAGCTTGTAGGCGATGCCCTCGGCCTCGCCGTTCTCGATGTCGCGCTCGGAGTAGCCGACGGTGGCGATCTCCGGTGCGGTGAAGATGTTGGCGGTGATCTTGCGGTGCTCCAGCGGGATCACGATGTCGCCCAGCGCGTGGAAGACGGCGGTGCGTCCCTGCATCGACGCGACGGATGCCAGCGGGAAGAAGTTCGTGCAGTCGCCGACGGCGTACACGTTGGGCACCGAGGTGCGCGCGACCCGGTTCACGCGCACGTGGCCGGACTCGTCGAGCTCGACGCCGGCCTCCTCGAGACCGATGCCTGCGGTGTTCGGGATGGATCCGACCGCCATCAGGCAGTGGCTCCCCTCGACCGTGCGTCCGTCCGAGAGCGTGACCATCACACCGTCCTCGGTGCGCTCGACCTTGTCGGCGCGCGACTTCGAGAGCACCTGCATGCCGCCGCGCTTGAACACCTTCTCGAGCACGTGGGCGGCGTCGACGTCCTCACCGGGCAGCACCTGGTCACGGCTGGAGACCAGCGTGACCCTGGCACCGAGGTTCATGTAGGCCGAGGCGAACTCCGCGCCCGTCACGCCCGAGCCGACCACGATGAGGTGCTCGGGCAGCGACTTCATGTCGTACAGCTGCGTCCAGGTGAGGATGCGCTCCCCGTCGGGCTTGGCCGAGTCGAGCTCGCGCGGCGATGCGCCCACCGACACGACGACGGTGTCGGCCTCGACGCGATCGAAGTCGGTGCCGCCGGGCCCGGTGGCGACCACGATCGCGTTCGGCCCCTCGAGTCGTCCGTGCCCGGACAGGATGCGCACTCCGGCCTCGAGCAGCGTGGCGCGCATGTCTTCGGACTGCTGCCCGGCCAGCGCCAGCAGCCGCTTGTTCACCGCGGCGAGGTTGATGGCGATCTCGGGCTTGAGCGGCTTGCCGTGGGCGCCCTTCGCATAGAACTGCACGCCCAGATCGGATGCCTCGGAGATGGCAACGGCGGCGTCGGCCGTCGCGATGAGGCTCTTCGACGGCACCACGTCGGTCAGCACGGCGGAACCGCCCACACCGACACGCTCGACGAGGGTCACCTCCGCACCGAGCTGCGCGGCGGCGAGTGCTGCCTCATAACCGCCGGGGCCGCCGCCGAGTACGGCGACGCTCTGCCTGTTCGCGAAGGAAGTCTGGGACATGCTCTCCATTCTTCCGCAATCCTGGCTCCGCAGCCGCCACCTTCCTAGAGTGGAGTCATGCCTGAAACCGCATTGCACCCCCTCGACGACCCGAACGCCGATCCGTTCGCCATCGCCACGCAGGCCGCTGCAGACATCGCGCGCCTCACCGGGGTCGACCACCACGACATCGCACTGACCCTCGGCTCGGGCTGGGGCAAGGCCGCCGAGCTCATCGGCGAGACCATCGCGACCATCCCCGCCACCGAGGTCACCGCCTTCTCCCGGCCGGCACTGGACGGCCACGTCGGCACGCTCCGCAGCATCCGCACCCCCGGCGGCAGGAACGTGCTCGTGATCGGCGCCCGCACCCACTACTACGAGGGACACGGCGTGCGCCGGGTCGCGCACAGCGTGCGCACCGCTGCCGCCACGGGGGCCAAGATCATGGTGCTCACCAACGGCGCCGGCGGCATCCGCGACACATGGAAGCCCGGGCAGCCCGTGCTGATCAGCGATCACATCAACCTCACGGCCGACTCGCCCCTGGAGGGCGCCACCTTCGTCGACCTCACCGATCTGTACGCGAAGCGCCTGCGCGACATCGCCCACACGATCGACCCGAACCTCGACGAGGGCGTGTACACGCAGTTCCGCGGACCGCACTACGAGACGCCCGCCGAGGTGCAGATGGCGAAGGCCATCGGCGGCCACATCGTCGGCATGTCCACCGCCCTCGAGGCCATCGCGGCCCGCGAGGCCGGCATGGAGATCCTCGGATTCTCGCTCATCACGAACCTCGCCGCCGGCATCCAGCAGACCCCGCTGAGCCACGCCGAGGTGATCGAGGCCGGCCGCGAGGCCGAGCCCGTGATCTCAGCCCTGCTCGCCCGAGTGATCGAGGCGCTGTGAACGACGCAGGCGCCGTGAACGAGAGGCGCACCGTGAACGACCGACTCGCCCAGGCCCGCGCCTGGCTGAGGCAGGATCCCGATGCCGAGACGCGCGATGAGCTCGCAGGCATCATCACGCGCGCGGCCGCCGGCGACGCGGCCGCCGCCGCCGATCTCGACGACCGGTTCGGCGCCCGCCTCGCCTTCGGCACCGCGGGTCTGCGGGGCGCACTGGGCCCCGGCAGCAACCGCATGAACCGCGTGCTGGTCGCCCAGGCGGCCGCGGGCTTCGCCGCGTACCTGCGGCAGCGCACCGCCGGAGCCCCGACCGTGGTGATCGGCTACGACGGGCGTCGCAACTCGCGCCGGTTCGCCCAGGACTCCGCGGAGCTGTTCGCCGGCGCGGGGCTGCGGGCGATCCTGCTGCCGCGGCTGCTGCCGACTCCGGTGCTCGCCTTCGCCGTGCGCCACCTCGGCGCGGATGCCGGCGTGATGGTCACCGCCAGCCACAACCCGCCCGACGACAACGGGTACAAGGTCTATCTGGGCGGAGCTGACGGCGGATCGCAGATCGTGGCGCCCGCCGACGCCGAGATCGCCGCGCACATCGCCCGCGTCGCCGAGCAGGGCGACGTCGGCCTGCTGCCCCGCTCTGAGGCGTACGAAACCGCAGGCGAGGAGGTCGTCGAGGCCTACATCGCCGCGACGGCGGGGCTGGCCCCCGCGCCGTTCGGCGTTCAGGAGATGCGCTGGGTCTACACCGCCATGCACGGCGTGGGCTGGCAGACGTTCTCGCGGGTGCTGAAGGCCGCCGGCTACCCGGCGCCCCGCGTCGTCGACGAGCAGAGCGATCCCGACCCGAGCTTCCGCACCGTCTCGTTCCCCAACCCCGAGGAGCCGGGCGCGATGGACCTCGCCTTCGCCCGTGCCCGCACGGCCGATGCCGAGTTCGTCCTCGCCAACGATCCCGACGCCGACCGGCTCGCGGTCGCGATCCCGGATGCCGGTGCCGACGGCGGCTGGCGGCGACTGACCGGCAACGAGGTGGGACTGCTGCTGGGCTGGCGCGCGGCACGGACCGCCGCCGAGGCGGGCGATGCATCCACGGCGTCGCTGGCCTGCTCGCTGGTCTCCTCCCCCGGCCTCGGTGCGATCGCCGAGCGGTACGGGCTCGCCTTCCACGAGACGCTCACCGGTTTCAAGTGGATCTCGCGCGCCCCCGACATGGTGTTCGGCTTCGAGGAGGCGCTGGGCTACCTCGTCAACCCCGGGACCGTGCGCGACAAGGACGGCATCTCGGCCGCCATGGCGATGCTGTCGCTGGCGGCAGAGGCCCGCGTGCGCGGGGCGACGATCGCCGACCTGCTCGATGAGCTGGGCGCCGAGATCGGGCACTTCGCCAGCGGCCAGGTCTCGATCCGGGTGGACGACCTCTCGGTGATCTCCGGCACCATGGCGTCGCTGCGTGCGCAGCATCCGACCGCCTTCGGCGCACGAGCCGTCGCGAGTGCGGAGGACCTCGCCGTCCCCGCCGACGACGCCGTGCCGACCGGTGACGTGCTGCGCTACCGGCTCGCCGACGGATCGCGGGTGATCGTGCGCCCCAGCGGCACCGAGCCGAAGCTCAAGGTGTACATCGATGCGCGCGCCGACTCGGCCGACGAGGCGTCGGCCGCGGTGACCGAGCTCGAGGCCGCAGCGCGGGAGCTGCTCGCGGAGCGACGATGAGCGTGCTGCGGAGGCGGGTCACGGTCGCCGTGCACAACGGCGTCCACGCGCGACCCGTCGCAGAGCTGGTGCGGCTGGCGGAGGCGCACGGCGCCGTCGTGATGCTCTCGACCAGCGGCGGCGACACAGTGGATCTCTCCAGCGTGCTCGCGGTGATGGATCTCGGCATCGCCTCCGGCGACGAGGTGACCCTCGAGGTCGACGACTCCCCTGAGGCTGCGACGCTGCTGGACAAGCTCTCGGCGGTGCTGGCGCCGGCCTAGCCGTCGATGACCGCGACCAGCTCGTCCAGGAAGGACTCGAAGTCCGCGGAGCGGCGCATGATGCGCTGCACGCTGTCACGCTCGCTGAACACCTCGACCAGCTGCTCGAACACGGTCTGGAAGGCGTCACGGTCGGTGTCGCTGAAGGCGGCGAGCGCGACGACCTGCACGCGTCCGCTCCCCCAGGCGACCGAGCCGTCGGCGATGCCGATCGCGATCGCCGTGCGCTGCGCGCTCATCTGCAGCGCGTGCGGCACCGCGAGTGCGTCGGTGAACGCCGTGGACGACATGCGCTCGCGCGCGATCGTGTTCTCGACGTAGTCCTCTCCGATGAGGCCGGCCGCCTTGAGCATCCCGCCGAGTCGCCGGATGATCTGCTCCTCGCCGATGTCCGGGAGCGGCACGAGGTAGGCGTCGGCGGAGAAGTAGCGCTGCAGCTCCGTGCGCAGCCGACGCAGGCGGCGGCCACGGCGGATCCTGGCGGCGGCCTGCTGCACGCGCTCGACATCCGCCTCGGCCAGGAACGGCTGGATGCGCACGACGCGGTCGTCGGCGCCGGCCAGCGGGATCGTGCTGAGCACCAGGTCGGTGTCGAGGTCGCGCCAGTCCGGGTCGACGCTCGTCTCGACGCGCACCACCTCGATGAGTCGCCCGAGCGACTGGTCGACGCTGGAGCGCAGCAGCTCCTGCAGCTCCTGGTAGCCGGGGCAGACGATGGTGGCGGTGAGGATGGCATCCGCCGCTCTGCTGCGCTCGAGGCGCCCGCCGACGTGCATGGCGATGTAGGCGATCTCGTCCTCCTGCAGCGGCACGCCGAGCCGGTCGTGCAGTCCGCTGGCGATCGACACGGCGACCTCGAAGATCATCGGATACGACGATTTCAGCGATCGGGTGAGGGGGTTGCGCGTCCACGCCTGCTCCTGCGAACGGTGCAGCAGGTTCTGCACGTGCAGCGTGAGGCGCAGCGCGAACGCGTCATCGACGAGGTCGACCTGGTAGTCGCGCGCGGCCTGCTCGATCTCGGCGCGCACCGCCCGCGCCACCTCGGGGTCGGTGCTGCGCGGCGCCCGCTCGCGCGCGCTGTCGCCGGGAGTGACGACCCTGGTGAGGACGAGGTTCGCCAGATGCTCCCGGTCGCCGTCGCCGAGCGTGACACCGAAATGCTGCTCGGCCAGCCGTGCGATCGCCTCGCCGACGGCCGCCACCGCGTCGTCATCCGCGGTCGAGCGGCCCTCCAGCGCCCGTCCGCCCGCGACCCGCTCTGCGGCGATGGTGATGTGCAGCAGCACGTCGCTGATCGCCAGTTCGTTCACGTAGTACCCGAGCGACCCGAGTTCGCCCACCAGCGCGGCCTTGAACGGCCCGATGGCCCCGGCCGGCACCGCCTCGGGCGCCAGGGCGCGCTGCAGCGCGTCGGCGCGCAGCGGACCGGCATCCATCTCATCCTGCGCGAGCCTGCTCAGCAGGCGCCGCAGCGCCTGCTCGTCGCCGCGCAGGCGCACCGCGTCGCGTTCGCGCTCGAGGCGCACCGCGGTGCCGTCCAGCAGCGCGCGCACGCGCATGAGGTCGTTCTCGAGCGTCGTCTCGCTCACCTGCAGGGTCAGCGCGCTGTCGTAGACGTCGATGCCGCCCGGATCATCGACCAGCGCGCGCAGCAGCCGATGCAGACGCGCGCGGGGCGTGTGCGCCTGTTCGCCGGTGCCGACCGCGTCGTGCGCATGTGCACCGGCGCGATACCCGGCCGAACCGGACTCGACCGCGTCGCCGTCGGCGACGCGCGCGTTGAGAGCGGCGACATAGGTGCGGATGCTGCGCGGCGTGACGCCCAGCTGGTCGGCCAGGCTCGCGGCCGTCGACCAGGCATCCTGACGCAGCAGGAGGGCGAGGAGCTGGTCCTGTCGCTGACGTGACATCCTCCGTCTTCCTCCCTGACGACGCGTGCGCCTCCATGATGCCAGCCCGAGCGACCGGGCGGGCGGAAGCCGATGTTCCGCAGGGGCGGAAAGAACGTTGCTGGAAGAACGCTGAACGCCCCGGGCACACTGATCGGAAGAGCGCAAGCGGAAAGGGATGTCGATGCGGATCCTCGTGGTGTGCGGCGCCGGAGCGTCGAGCACGTTCGTCGCCCAGCGCCTTGCGCGCGCGGCGAACGCGGCGGGCATGGCGTGGTCCACGGAGGCCGGCACGGAGCGGACTGCGCTGTCGGCGGTCGGCGTCGACATGGTGCTGATCGGGCCGCATCTGGCCGATCACGCGGAGGGCATCCGCTCGGCCCTGACCGGGCGCTCCCGCGTCGTCACCCTCCCCGACGACGCCTTCAGCGATCTCGACGGCAGCCGAACGCTGCGTCTCGTCCGCGACGCGATGGCCGCGCCGCACGACCGGAAGGAAGCACCATGACCGTCTCCAGAACCGTTCGGGTCGGCTCCTCGCACGGACTGCACGCCCGGCCGGCGAAGCTGTTCGCGCAGGCGGCGAAGGACGCCGGCATCCCGGTGACCATCGCGAAGGATGCCGGGAAGGCCGTCAACGCCGCCAGCATCCTCAGCGTCATCGCACTCGGCATCGACTTCGGCGACCACGTTGTGATCACCGCCGACGGCGAGAGCGCCGAGCAGGTGCTCGACACGCTCGTCGAGCTGCTCACCACCGACCACGATGAGGGCGCATGAGCGCCATGCGCGGTGTCGGCATCGGCCAGGGCGTGGCGACCGGACCGGTCGTGCGCATGGCCGAGGCGCTGCCCGCCCCGCAGGATCAGCCGAGCACGCTGAGTGCCGACGAGGAGCGCACCCGCGCCCGCGAGGCCGTCTCCGCCGTCGCCGCTGAGCTGCAGCAGCGCGCGGAAGCGGCCGGCGGTGCCGCGCAGGAGGTGCTCGAGGCGCAGGCGATGATCGCCGAGGATCCCAGCCTGCAGGACGAGATCGACTCCAGGCTCGGCGAAGGGGCCACCGCCGAGTGGGCCGTGCACGACGCGTTCGCCGGCTTCCGTGCGACCCTGGAAGCCGTCGGCGGCTACCTCGGCGAGCGCGCCGCCGACCTCGACGACATCGCGCAGCGCGTGCTGGCACGTCTGCAGGGAGTCGCCGCGCCCGGTGTGCCCGACCCCGGGCATCCGTTCGTGCTCGTCGCCCGCGACCTCGCCCCCGCTGACACGGCGCTGCTGAACCTCGAACAGGTGCTCGCGCTGATCACCACCGACGGCGGCCCGACCTCGCACACCGCGATCCTCGCCAGGGAGAAGGGCATCGTCGCCATCGTCGGCGCCGGGGACGCCTCAGCCCTCGCCGACGGTCAGACCGTCATCGTCGACGCCGCCGCGGGCACCGTCAACGACGCGCCGACGGCGGAGGAGATCGCCGCCGTGGCCGATCGACTCGCCGCACGCGCGGCCGAGGAGTCCGGCCCGCCCGCCCCCGGTGCCCTCTCGGACGGCACGCCGATCGGCCTGCTCGCGAACCTCGGCAAGCCCGCCGACGCCGCCGACGCGGTCTCGCGCGGCGCCGAAGGTGTCGGCCTGTTCCGCACCGAGTTCCTCTTCCTGTCGTCGGCACAGGCGCCGACGATCGAGCAGCAGCGCGCCTCGTACATCGAGCTGCTGCAGCCCTTCGAGGGCAAGAAGGTCGTGGTGCGCCTGCTGGATGCCGGAGCCGACAAGCCGCTGGCCTTCCTCAACGACGCACACGAGGAGAACCCCGCGCTGGGTCTGCGCGGCCTGCGCGCGCTGCGCGCCAGCGAAGACATCCTGCGCGAGCAGCTGACGGCGCTCGCCGAGGCGGATGCCGCGACGTCGGCCGATCTGTGGGTGATGGCCCCGATGGTCACCACCGTCGAGGAGACCGCGTACTTCACCGCCCTCGCGCACGAGTACGGGCTGCGCACCGCAGGCGTCATGGTCGAGGTGCCCGCGAGCGCGCTGCTCGCGGACCGGGTTCTGGCGCACGCCGACTTCGCCTCCATCGGCACGAACGACCTCACCCAGTACACGATGGCCGCCGACCGGCTGCTCGGCTCCGTCGCCTCGTTCCAGGACCCGTGGCACCCCGCCGTGCTGCGCCTGGTGCGCGAGGTCGGCGAAGCCGGCGCGCGCACCGGCAAGCCCGTCGGCATCTGCGGCGAAGCCGCCGCGGACCCCCTGCTGGCGGTCGTGCTCGTCGGGCTCGGCGCTACGAGCCTGTCGATGGCTCCCGCCGCCCTCGCCGACGTGCGCCGATCGCTGGCCGCGCACAGCTCCGACGACGCCCGGCGCCTGGCCGAGGCGGCCCTCGCCGCCGACGATGCCGCGGGCGCCCGAGAGGCGGCACGGGCCGCCTCTACCACGACCTGAATCCCCCTCCACCCGACACAGCACCTGATACGAGAAAGAGACAGATCATGACGACGACGTCACCGACCAAGCCCGGAGGAGCCCGCGTCGCGGTGCAGCGCTTCGGCACGTTCCTGTCCGGCATGATCATGCCGAACATCGCGGCGTTCATCGCCTGGGGCTTCATCACGATGCTCTTCATCCCCGCCGGGTTCTTCGGCGCCGACAGCCCGTTCGACTGGCACTGGGCGCCCGTCGCCGAGATCCTCGGCGGCGGCGGCGACGCGGCGATCATCAACTGGCCGGGCGCCATGACCGCCCTCAGCGAGGGCGACGCCGGCAACTACGCCGCCTACGTCGGTCTGGTCGGCCCGATGATCACCTACCTGCTGCCGCTGCTGATCGCCAACACGGCCGGCCGCATGGTCTACGCCGAGCGCGGCGGCGTCGTGGCGACGATCGCCACGATGGGCGTCATCGTCGGCACCAACATCCCGATGTTCCTCGGCGCGATGATCATGGGCCCGATCGCCGCATGGATCACCAAGCAGATGGACCGCCTCTGGGATGGCAAGATCAGGCCCGGCTTCGAGATGCTGGTGAACAACTTCTCGGCCGGCATCCTCGGCATGGTCCTCGCCATCGTCGGATTCTTCGCCTTCGGACCGCTCATGCTCGGCATCAGCGCGGTGCTCGGCGGCGCGGTCGGCTGGCTGGTGTCCATGCAGCTGCTGCCGCTCGTGTCGATCATCGTCGAGCCGGCGAAGGTGCTGTTCCTCAACAACGCCATCAACCACGGCGTGTTCACCCCGCTCGGCATCGAGCAGGCCGCTGAGACCGGCAAGTCGATCCTGTTCCTCATCGAGGCCAACCCCGGCCCCGGACTCGGTCTGCTGATGGCCTTCACGTTCTTCGGCGTCGGCGCCGCCAAGGCATCCGCACCTGGCGCGGCGATCATCCAATTCTTCGGCGGCATCCACGAGATCTACTTCCCGTACGCGCTGAGCAAGCCGATCACGATCCTCGCACTGATCGCCGGTGGCGCAGCCGGTGTCACCACGAACATGATCCTCGGCGGCGGTCTGGGCTTCCCCGCCGCCCCCGGCAGCATCATCGCCGTCACCGCCGCGGCCATCGGGCCCGGCGTCACCAACCTGCTGGTGGTGTACCTGTCGGTGCTGATCGCGGCGACCGTCACCTTCCTGCTCGCCGCCGTGATCCTGCGCGCATCGCGCCGCCGCGACCTCGAGGCCGAGGCCGACACGTTCGGCGCAGCCATCGCGCAGACCGAGGCGAACAAGGGCCGCTCGTCCAGCACGCTGTCGGGCCTCGCCGCGAGCGCGGCCGCTGGAACCGCCGTCGCCACCAGGCCGATCTCGTCGATCGTGTTCGCCTGCGACGCCGGCATGGGCTCATCGGCCATGGGCGCCAGCGTGCTGCGCAACAAGATCAAGAAGGCAGGCATCGACGGCATCACGGTCACCAACGCGGCGATCGCGAACCTCGACGGCACCGCCGACCTGGTGATCACGCAGCAGCAGCTCACCGACCGCGCCAGGTCGAAGTCTCCGGCGTCGATGCACGTCTCGGTCGACGAGTTCATGAACTCGCCGAAGTACGACGAGGTGGTCGAGCTGGTCAGGGAGCAGGCTCAGGGGGCATCCGCGACCGAGGCGCCGTCGGCGGTCGCATCCGACGCCGGCGCGCCCGCTGCGGGTGCCGGCGCGCCCGCGTCGGCCGTGCTCACGCTCGACCGGATCCGCATCCACGCCGGGTCCGCGACCCGAGATGAGGCGCTGAAGGAGGCGGCCGACGCCCTCGTCGCCGCCGGTGCCGTGACGCCCGACTACCTGCGGGCCATGCACGACCGCGAGGCCTCGGTGTCGACGTTCATGGGCAACGGCCTGGCGATCCCGCACGGCACCAACGATGCCAAGGACGCCGTGCTCGGCTCCGCGCTCAGCGTCGTCCGCTACGACGGCGGCGTCGACTGGGACGGCGACACCGCGACCTTCGTGATCGGCATCGCCGGCAAGGACGGCGATCACCTGCAGATCCTCTCCCAGATCGCCGAGCTGTTCTCGGATGAGGATGACGTGGCCCGCCTCAACGCCGCGGCCACGCCCGAGGAGCTGTACGAACTGCTGGGGGCGGTGAACAGGGCATGAAGGCCGTCCACTTCGGCGCCGGCAACATCGGGCGCGGCTTCGTCGGGCAGCTGCTGCACGAGGGCGGCTACGAGCTGGTGTTCTCCGACGTCGCAGCACCGCTGGTCGACGCGATCAACGCCGCCGACAGCTACACGGTGCACGAAGTGGGCGAAGGCGGCCGCGACACCGTGGTCACCGGCTTCCGCGCGATCAACAGCGCCGAGCATCCCGACGAGCTCGTCGCCGAGATCGCGAGCGCCGACGTGGTCACCACCGCCGTGGGCGTGGGTGTGCTGCCGTTCGTGGCCGAGCCGATCGTCGAGGCTCTGCGCCGTCGGGATGCAGCGGCTCGCCCGCTGCAGGTCATGGCGTGCGAGAACGCGATCGGCGCGACCGGCCTGCTGCGGCAGGAGATCACCGCACGCGCCGGCGGGGACTGGGGGGCCCTCGCCGGGCGGGCGGTGTTCGCCGACACCGCGGTCGATCGGATCGTGCCGGGCCAGCCGGCAGGCGCCGGGGTCGACGTGACCGTCGAGCCGTTCCACGAGTGGGCGATCGAGAAGGCGCCGTTCGGCGACGAGCTCCCGCACATCCCGGGTGCGCATTTCGTCGACGACCTGACCCCCTACATCGAGCGCAAGCTGTTCACGGTGAACACCGGGCACGCCACCACCGCCTACCTCGGCGCGCAGGCCGGCATCGAGCGCATCTCGGACTCCCTCGCCGACACCCGGATCGCCGAGGCTGTGGCGGCCGTGCTGCAGGAGACCTCCGTCCTGCTGGCCGCCAAACACGGTCTCGATCCGGACGAGCTCGCCGAGTACCGGGCGACGATCCTGCGGCGATTCGCGAACCCCGCACTGCCCGACACGGTGTGGCGGGTGGGCAGGCAGCCGCTGCGCAAGCTGGGACGGCACGACCGGTTCATCGGGCCCGCGGCCGAGGCCGCCGAGCGGGGGCTGCCCACCGAGGCGCTGATGCACGCGGTCTCGGCGGCGCTCGCCTTCGACGCCCCCGACGACCCGCAGTCGGTCGAGCTGCAGCAGCGGCTGCGCGCCGAGGACGCGGTCGCACTGGCATCCGCGGTGACGGGTCTCGACGACGGGCATCCGCTCTTCCCCGCGGTGCGCGCGGCCTTCGTCGCGCGCGCCGCGCAGCTGGCCGACGCACCGTAGCCTCGACCGGGAACGGCCCGCACCGCGGGCCACGGGAGGTCGGATGCTGGTGCTCATCGCCGCGGCGACGGTTCTGGCCTCGGTCATCCAGCGCGTGACCGGCCTCGCGTTCGTGCTGGTGCTGATCGGCCCGATCGTGCTCGCATACGGGCCCGTCGAGGGTGTGACGGTCGCCGTCCTGCTCGCGGTGATCGCCTCGCTGTTCGCGGTTCCCAGCGCCTGGCGCGAGGTGGACTGGCCGCGCACCCTGTGGCTGCTGGGCGCCGGTGTCATCGCTGCGCCCCTGGGAGCGCTCACCGCCGCGGCTCTGCCCGAGCCCGCGCTGCTCGCGCTGATCGGCGCGATGGGCGTGCTCGCGCTGAGCGCCCAGCGCCTCGGCCCTCTCGCCCGGCACGTGCGTGGCAGGCCCGGTGCGATCGGGGCGGGTGCGGTGGCCGGTTTCATGCATGCCTCGAGCGGCCTGTCCGGCCCGGCGCTGGCATCCTTCGCCCTCGGTGATGACTGGCCGCAGCGCCGTTTCGCCGCCAGCGCGCAGATCATCTTCCTCGGCTACGGTGCCGTATCGGTCGCCCTTCGCGGCCTGCCCACGATCGCTCCCATCGAGCTGGGCGTACTCGCCGTATGCACTGTCGTGGGCATGCTCGCGGGTGCGTACGCGGCACGGCGCGTGGCACCCGCACTCGCCCGCCGCGTGATGCTGCTGTGCGCCTGGGCCGGCACGCTCGTGGTGCTGGGGCGCGCCATCGCAGCGCTGCTCGGCTGACGGCGGTGTTTCGAACCGCCGCGTACACGATACGATCGGATCACCCGGGGGGATGTCTGTGCACGACGTCGTGCGGGAGTGAAATGAAGAGATACGCCGTCATCGGCGCCGGCCCCTCAGGTCTGGCAGCTGCGCGCGCCCTGCAGAGGCGCGGCATCCACGTCACCGGTTACGAGGCGTCCTCAGGCGTCGGCGGCCTGTGGGACATCGATAATCCGCGCAGCACGATGTACGAATCGGCGCACCTGATCTCGTCGCGCACGACGACCGAGTTCGCCGAGTTCCCGATGGACTCCGATGCCGACTACCCCGGCCACCGCGAGCTCAAGCGCTACTTCGACGCGTACGCCGACGGATTCCGACTGCGCGAGCTGTTCCGCTTCGACACGAAGGTGGTGCGCCTGGAGCCGTCCGGCGGCTCGGGCGACGGGTGGATGCTGCTGGCCGAGGGCGACGAACCCCGCCACTTCGACGGCGTCGTGCTCGCCAACGGCACGCTCGCAGAGCCGAACGTGCCGACGTTCGAAGGCGCGTTCACCGGCGAGATCATGCACACCAGCGCCTACAAGGAGCCCAGCGTGCTCACCGGCAAGCGGGTGCTGGTCGTCGGGGCGGGCAACTCGGGCTGCGACATCGCGGTCGACGCCGTGCACCATGCCGCGTCCGTCGACATGAGCGTGCGTCGCGGGTACTACTTCGTGCCCCGCTACCTGTTCGGCCGGCCCAGCGACACCCTCAACCAGGGGCGTCCGCTGCCCGCCCGTCTCAAGCAGGCCGTCGACACCCGCGTGCTCAGGGCCTTCACCGGCGACCCGGTGCGGTTCGGATTCCCGAAGCCCGACTACCGCATCTACGAGTCGCACCCGATCGTGAACACGCTGATCCTGAACCACCTCGGGCAGGGCGATCTGCGCATCCGCGGCGACATCGAGCGCTTCGACGGCGACACCGTGCACTTCGCCGGCTCGTCGCACTTCCCCGGCGGCTCCTCGGCCGCATACGACCTCATCCTGCTCGCCACCGGGTACACGCTCGACTACCCGTTCGTCGACCGCGAGCACCTGCATTGGGCCGGCGCCTCGCCGCGACTGTTCCTGAACCTGTTCCCGCCCTCGTTCAACGGACTGTACGTGATGGGCATGATCGAGGCGTCCGGCATCGGCTGGCAGGGGCGCTACGAACAGGCCGAACTGCTCGGGGCCTACCTGGCAGCACTCGAGAAGCGGCCCACCGCGGCGGCGGCCTTCCGCGAGCGCGTCACGGGCCGGCCGTGGCCCGACACCACCGGTGGGTACCGCTATCTGGGCCTGGAGCGCATGTCGTACTACGTGAACAAGAACGCGTACCGCTCGGCGGTGCGCTCGGCGGCCCGCACCCTGGAGGCGTGATGGACTTCGACGACCTGGTGCTGAATTTCACCCCCGGCACGCTGCTGATCCTGAACATCGTGCTCGGACTGATCATGTTCGGCATCGCCCTGGACACCGCGCCCAAGGACTTCAAGGTCGTGGCGCGGCACCCCAAGCCGTTCATCATCGCGATCCTCGCCCAGCTGCTGGTGCTGCCGGCGGTCACCTTCGGTCTGACGCTGATCCTGCCGGTGAGCGCATCGATGGCGCTGGGCATGATCGTGGTCGCCTGCTGCCCGCCCGGCAACATCTCGCAGGTGCTGACCCACCGCTCGGGCGGCAACGTCGCCCTGTCGGTGTCGATGACCGCGGTTGGCAACCTGCTGTACATCGTCGCGATGCCGCTCAGCATCGCCTTCTGGGGATCGCTGCACCCCACCGGCCGGGAACTGCTGCGCACGGTCGAGCTCGATCCGTGGAAGATGCTGCTGGAGATCGTGCTGATCATCGGGCTGCCGTTCGCCATCGGGCTGCTGATCAGGGCCCGCGCACCGCGCTTCGCGCAGCGCGTGCAGCCGTTCGTGCGCTGGTTCAGCCTGCTCGCCCTGCTGGGGTTCATCATCGGCGCGCTGGCCGGCAACTGGGCGGTCTTCCTGAGCGTGATCGGCACGGTGCTGATCGTCGTCGC
Source organism: Microbacterium bandirmense (assembly GCF_037204185.1). Lineage (NCBI taxonomy): Bacteria > Bacillati > Actinomycetota > Actinomycetes > Micrococcales > Microbacteriaceae > Microbacterium > Microbacterium bandirmense. Next base: position 114,192 of record NZ_JBBDGM010000006.1, read on the forward strand.
CGTGCATGACGCCGTCGCCCTCGCGATCGGCTACGGCACTGCCGTCGCCGGGGGCCTCGGCACGCGTGAGCGCAAGGCGATGACCTTCGAGGTCGGCATTCGCAATGCGGGCCTCGGCCTCGGGCTGATCTTCACCTTCTTCGGCGGTCTGGGCGGCATGGCCGTCGTCGCCGGATGGTGGGGTGTGTGGGACATCATCGCGGGCCTGCTCGTGGCGGGCCTGTGGGCCCGGCACACGCGCCGGCGCACCGGCTCGGCGCAGGGCGATGCGAGTCGGCTCGCGGTGTCGTCCGATACGCCGGGGGCATCGGATGCTGCGCCGGAGGCGACCCGATGACGCGGGTGCTGGTCACCGGCGGTGCCGGCTTCCTCGGCTCGCACGTGACCCGCCTGCTCGCCGGGCATCCCTCGGTCGAGGTCGTCGTGAGTGGCGACCTGCGCGACTCGGACGTGCCCGGTGTCGTCTCGGCGCGCTTCGATGTGACCGACGGGGATGCCCTGGCGCCGGTCCTGGCGGCGCACGACATCGACACGGTCGTGCACCTGGCGGCGATCGTGAATCCCGGCAAGGATGTCGGCCTCGAGTACCGGGTCGACGTCGAGGGCACCGCGCATGTGCTCGACGCCTGCATCCGCACGGGTGTCCGGCGCATCGTCGTCTCCAGCTCGGGCGCCGCGTACGGCTATCACGCCGACAACCCGGAATGGCTCACCGAGGACGCCCCTGCCCGGGGCAGTGACGAGTTCCCCTACTCGAAGCACAAGCGCCTGGTCGAGGACATGCTCGCTGCGGCCCGCGACGAGCACCCGGAGCTCGAGCAGGTGATCTTCCGGATCGGAACGATCCTCGGGCCCACCGTGCGCAATCAGATCACGGCGCTGTGGGATGCGCCGCGCCTGCTGCGGGTCGCGGGCTCCGACTCGCCGTTCGTGTTCGTCTGGGTGGACGATGTGGCCGGCGCCATGGTGCGGGCCGCGACCGACGGACCGGTGGGGATCTTCAACGTCGCCGGCGACGGCCGGATGACGGTGCCCGAGATCGCCGAGCGCCTCGGCAAGCGGATGCTCACCATCCCCGCCTGGCTGCTCGGCGGCGCTCTGCGCGTCGGGTGGGCGCTGCGCCTGACCGAGCACGGCCCCGAGAAGGTGCGGTTCCTGCGCTACCGTCCCGTGCTGGCTAACACGCGGCTGAAGGAGCAGTTCGGGTATGTTCCCCTGCTGACCACTCGCGAGGCGTTCGAGGAGTACCTGCGCACGCACCCCGGCGTCGCGCGCCGATAGCCTTGGCGCTCACGACGAGCGCACGCGGGATGTGGATCACGAGGGTCTGGGCTGACTCAGCGCTCGAAGCCCTCGGCGATCATCTCCACGAGCTCTTCGCGCTCCTCGACCGGCAGGAACGCGGCCGAGGCCGCATTGAACTGGAACGTCTCGAGGTCGTCGAGGTCGTAGTCGAAGGCGTCAACCAGAAGACCGAGCTCGCGGGTGAGCGTCGTGCCGCTCATCGTGCGATTGTCGGTGTTGACGGTCACCGAGAAGCCCAGCTGGTACAGCAGATCGAAGGGGTGATCGGCGAGTTCGTCACCCCAGCGGGCGATCGCGCCGGTCTGCAGGTTCGACGACGGCGACAGCTCGAGCGGGATCTCGCGATCGCGCACCCACCGGGCGAGGTCGCCGAACTGCACCTGCACCTCGTCGCCCTCCTGCTCGATGATCTGCAGGTCTTCGGCGATGCGCACGCCGTGCCCCAGCCGCAGCGCGCGCCCGTCGACGAGCGCGGAGCGGATGGATGCCGGCCCCGCCGCCTCACCGGCGTGCACGGTCACCGGGAAGAACTCCGCGGCGAGGTAGTCGAAGGTCTCGCGGTGCTGCGAGGCCGGGAAGCCGTCCTCGGGCCCGGCGATGTCGAACGCGACCACGCCGCGCTCACGGAAGGCGACGGCGAGCTCGGCGACCTCGCGCGCGCGGTCGTTGTGCCGCATCGCGGAGAGGAGCTGCGCGACGCGGATGCTGTCGCCTGCCGCATCCGCCTCGTCCTCGCCCTGCTCGATGCCGCGCTGCACGGCGTCGACGGCCTGGGCGAGCGTGAGCCCACCGGTCAGGTGCTGTTCGGGCGCCCATCGCACCTCGCCGTAGATCACGCCGTCACGGGCGAGGTCGACGACGTACTCCCGCGCGATGCGGGTCAGCGCCTCTTCGGTCTGCATGACCGCGGTGACCAGATCGAAGGTCTTCAGGTACTCGGTCAGCGATCCCGAATCGGCCTGCTCGGCGAACCAGCGACGCAGCTGCCGCACCTCGTTCGCCGGCGTCGGCACACCGGTCTCGGCCGCGAGCTCGAGGATGGTCGCGGGGCGCACTCCCCCGTCGAGGTGGTCGTGCAGCGAGATCTTCGGGAGGTCTCGCAGCGACAGGCCCTGAACCCTGCGATCGGCGTACTGGTCGGCGGTCATGATGCCGTCCCCTCCGCGGTGATCCGCTCACGCACGATGGGCCGCGCTTCCACGTGGGCTGCCGAGCCCGTCGAAGCGTCCTCGATGGCGAAGGCGCCCTCGAGCGCGTCCAGCGCGCGGGCGAAGCGCCCCTCGTCGTCGGCCGACAGCGTGAACAGCGGCTGTCCCGCGGTGACAGTCTCGCCCGGCTTGACGGCCAGGTCGATGCCCGCAGCGTGGATGACGGCATCCTCCGCCCGCGCGCGGCCGGCACCAAGGCGCCAGGCGGCGATTCCGAACGGCAGCGCGTCCATGCGGGTGACGACGCCGTCGCGGTCCGCGGTGACCACGTGGGTCTCGCGCGCGATGGGCAGCGCGGCCTCAGGGTCGCCGTCCTGCGCGCGGATCATCGCGTTCCAGCGGTCCATGGCCCGCCCATCGTCGAGGGCGGCCTCGACGTCGGCATCCGGCTGCCCGGCCAGGGCCAGCATCTCGCGGGCCAGCGCCATGGTCAGCTCACGCACGTCGCCGGGCCCACCACCGGCGAGCACCTCGACCGACTCCCGCACCTCGTTGGCGTTTCCGATCGCGCGGCCGAGCGGCGCGTTCATGTCGGTCAGCAGCGCGGTGGTCGCCACGCCCGAGTCGGTGCCGAGCTCGACCATCGTGCGCGCGAGCTCACGGGCGCGGTCGATGTCCTGCATGAAGGCGCCGTTGCCGAACTTCACGTCCAGCACCAGTGCGTCGGTGCCCTCGGCGATCTTCTTCGACATGATGCTCGAGGCGATCAGCGGGACCGCCTCGACGGTGCCGGTCACGTCGCGCAGCGCATAGAGCTTCTTGTCGGCCGGGGCCAGCCCCGAACCCGCGGCGCAGATCACCGCACCGACCTCGCCCTGCAGCTGCGCGAACATCTCGTCGTTCGACAGCGCGGCGCGCCAGCCGGGGATCGACTCCAGCTTGTCGAGCGTGCCGCCGGTGTGACCGAGACCGCGGCCGCTCAGCTGCGGAACGGCGACCCCGAACACGGCGACCAGCGGGGCCAGCGGCAGCGTGATCTTGTCACCCACACCGCCGGTGGAGTGCTTGTCGACGGTGCGCTTGCCGAGCGCGGCGAAGCTCATCCGCTCCCCCGAGGCGATCATCGCGTCGGTGAGCACCCTGATCTCGTCGCGCTGCATGCCGCGCTGGAAGACCGCCATCGCGAACGAGGCCATCTGGGCATCGGACACGTAGCCGCGGGTGTACGCATCGACCATCCAGCGCAGCGCCGGCTCGGGCACCGCCCCGCCGTCGCGCTTGGCGCGGATGACGTCGATCGCGTCGAACGCCTCGGTCGCGGTCTGTTCGGCGCTCATCGCACGTCCTCCAGGTCGGCGGGCCCGAACCGGTCGGGCAGCACCTCGTCGATCGTGCGGATGCCGGCCACGGTCTCCAGCAGCATCCCGGGCATCGCGTGCTCCGAGAGCAGCTGACGGCAGCGACCGCACGGCATGATCGTCTGGCCCTCGCCGTTCACGCAGACGAAGGCGACGAGCTTGCCCCCTCCCGACATGTGCAGGTCGCCGATCAGGGCGCATTCGGCACACAGCGTCACCCCGTACGAAGCGTTCTCGACGTTGCATCCGGCGACGACGCGCCCGTCGCCGACCAGCGCCGCCGCACCTACCTTGTAGCGCGAATACGGCGCGTACGCCTTCTGCATGGACTCGGTGGCGACCTGTCGCAGCTCGTCCCAGTCGATGTCGGTCATCTGCGTGTCTCTCCTATGACTTGATGTACGGTTCGCCGTCAGCGGCGGGCGGACGCGAGCGTCCGACCAGTCCGGCCACCGCGAAGATCGTCACGACGTACGGCAGCATCAGCATGAACTGGCTGGGCACCGGCGATCCGATCACGCTGAGCACGCCCTGCAGGTTGGTCGCGAAGCCGAACAGCAGCGCCGCCAGCGTCGCGCGGATCGGATCCCACTTTCCGAAGATCACCGCGGCGAGGGCGATGAAGCCCGCCCCCGCTGTCATCTCCTGGTTGAACCTCGGCACCGACACGAGCGTGTAGAAAGCACCGCCCATGCCCGCGACCGCTCCGGCCAGCAGCACCGCGCGATAGCGCGTGGCCGCGACCTTGATGCCCACGGTGTCGGCCGCCTGCGGGTGCTCGCCCACGGCGCGCAGGCGCAGCCCCCAGCGGGTGCGGTACAGCGAGAACGCGACGAGTGCGACGACCGCGTACATCAGATACACGATGAGCGACTGCTGGAACAGGATCGGCCCGATCACCGGGATCTCGCCGAGCACCGGGATGGGGATCACCGGGAAGGTCTCCGGGCTGTTCAGCGTCTCGGTGTTCGGTGCGAGCACCTGACGGAACAGGAAGGTCGTGAGGCCCACCACCAGCACGTTCAGCACCACGCCGACGATGATCTGGTTCACGTAGTACGTGATCGTGAAGACGCCGAGCACCAGTGCGACGAGAACACCGGCGGCCATGGCGGCGACCAGTCCGGCCCACGGCGTGCCGGCCAGCGATGCGGCGACCGCCGCGGTGAACGCTCCGGCGAGCAGCTGCGCCTCGATCGCGATGTTGACGACGCCGGCACGCTCGCCGATGACGCCACCGAGAGCACCGTAGATCAGCGGGGTGGCCAGCGCCAGCGCACCGGCGAGCAGGCCGATCATCGGCAGGGTCGCCCCAGCCGCAGCCCAGGCGAGGAAGCCGATCAGCAGCACGGCCACGTAGGCGACGATCAGCCACAGCGAGATCTTGCGGTGGCTGCGCACCGCGAGCGCGGCGACGACGGTGCACACCGCGAGCAGCACGACGGCGACCCACGCGGTGACCGTGGACGGCAGCACCACATCGGGCACCGGGATGGCCGCGTTGCCCTCGGCGAGCCGGAACGTGGTCACCCCCTCGCGCGGGACCAGCAGCGGCAGCAGCGCGAACAGCACCGTGAACAGGCCGAAGATGATCGGCGTCTTCCACGAGACGACGGCGACGCGGCGCGGCTCCTCGATCTGCGCGTCGTTGATGGGAGCGGTGACGGTCATGCCGACACCTCCGTTCCTTCGGCCTTCTGCGAGCGACGCTTGGCTGCGGCGCGCTTGCTGCGCCGCGACGGGCGACCGGGCTGCGGAAGCCCGAACATGGCGCGCACCAGCGGCGGCGCGGCGATGAACAGCACGATCAGGGACTGCACGACGAGGATGATCTCCACCGGGATGCCCTGCGATGACTGCATGGTGAAGCCACCCGTCTTGAACGCCCCGAACAGCAGACCTGCGCCGAGGATGCCCAGTGGCGAGGAGCGCCCGAGCAGCGCGACGGTGATGGCGTCGAAGCCGATGCCGGCGTCGATGCCACCGCTGAATCCGTTCACCTCGGTGCCCAGCACCTGGCTGATGCCGGCGATGCCGACCAGCGCACCGGCGATGAGCATCACGACGAAGTACATCCGCCCGACGTCGATTCCGGCGACACGCGCTGCCGCGGGGTTCTCTCCGACCGCGCGGAACCGGAACCCGAGCGCCGAGCGCTCCAGCAGCCACCAGGTGAACGCGACCGCGATCAGCGCGAGCAGGAAGCCGGCGTGCAGCTTGTACCCCGGGCCGAGGATCAGCGGCAGCTGCGCCGTCTCCGGCATGGGGGCCGTCTTGGGGTTGCTCGAGCCCGGCGCCTGCAGCAGCCCCTGCGTGGCGAGCATCCAGGCCAGCAGGTAGAACGCGATGTGATTGAGCATGATCGTCGTGATCACCTCGTGCGCCCCGGTGCGCGCCTTCAGATATCCGGCGATCCCGCCCCAGACCGCTGCAGCGACCATACCGGCGATCACTGCGACGATCAGGTGAAGCACGATCGGCAGGTTCATCGTGGTGGCGACGTAGCCGGCCGCTGCGGCGGCCATCAGCATCTGCCCCTGACCGCCGATGTTGAACAGACCGGCCCGGAAGGCGAGCCCGACGCCGAGGCCGGCCGCGATCAGCGGCGTCGCGAACTTCAGCGTCTCGGTGAGGGGTCGGATGCCGGCGGCGAACGAGTCGGCGTTGTAGTTGTAGATCGCGCCGCGGAACAGTGCGGCGTACGCGCCGGACACCGACTCCCAGATGGCGACGAACGTGTCTGCGGGCTGCGCGAAGAAGTATCCGGCCGCGGCCTGCACGTCCTCGTCGGTGGCGGCGATCATGATCGAGCCGACGACCACCGCGATCAGCACCGCGAGCAGCGAGATGATCCCGTTACCGTGCACGATCGCCTGCAGGGTGACCTGCCAGCGCGAGGGTGCGATCTTCGTCTCGGGCTCGGCGAGCGGACCAGGTGTCTGCGTGACACTCATGCGATCTCTCCGTTCTGGTCGGCGGAGGGGTTCTGGTCGGCGGAGGGCCGTGCGGTGACGCTCTCGGCGGCTGCGTCCGACTCGTTCATGCCGGCCATCATCAGACCCAGCACCTCGCGCGAGGTGTCGCCGGGCACGATCCCGACGATCCGCCCGCGGTACATGACCAGGACGCGGTCGGCGAGCGCCGAGACCTCGTCGAGTTCGGTGGAGACGAGGATCACCGGCACGCCGGCGTCGCGGGTCTCGACGATGCGCTTGTGGATGAACTCGATCGATCCGACATCGACACCGCGGGTCGGCTGCGCCGCGACGAACAGCGAGAGATCGCGGCTCAGCTCGCGGGCCAGCACCACCTTCTGCTGGTTGCCGCCCGACAGACGTCCGGCGGACTGCGTCGGTCCCTGTGTGCGGATGTCGAACTCGGCGATCTTGTCGTGGGCGAAGGTCTCCAGAAGGCCTCGCTGCACGGCGCCGGCGACGACGAACGGCTTGCCGTACGAGCGGTCGAGCATCAGATTCTCCGAGATGGAGAACTCCTTCACCAGACCGTCGACGCTGCGGTCCTCGGGGACGAAGCCGACGCCGGCCTCGAGGATGTGCCGCACCGAGCGGCCCACCAGCTCCTGCCCGTCGAGGCGGATGCTGCCGTGCACGTCATGCTGAAGACCCATGATCGCCTCGGTGAGCTCGGTCTGGCCGTTGCCCTGCACGCCGGCGATCGCCAGCACCTCGCCTCCCCGCACCTCGAAGCTCGCTCCGTCGACGGTGACGGTGCCCGCCTCGTCGGCGACGGTCAGGTCAGTGACGACGAGGCCGTTGTCGCGCAGCGTCGGCTCGTCCTTGCTGACGGTGAGCTCGACGGCGCGGCCGACCATGAGCGAGGCCAGTTCGGCGTTGGATGCCGTGGGCTCGGCCTCGCCGACGACTTTGCCGAGCCGGATGACGGTGATGCGGTCGGCGACCTCGCGGACCTCGCGCAGCTTGTGCGTGATGAACACGATCGAGGTGCCCTGCTCCTTGAGCTGACGCATCGTCGCCATCAGCTCGTCGGTCTCCTGCGGGGTCAGCACCGCGGTCGGCTCGTCGAAGACGAGCACCCGCGCCTCGCGCGAGAGCGCCTTGATGATCTCGACGCGCTGCTGCACGCCGACCGGCAGGTCCTCGACGAGGGCGTCGGGGTCGACGTGGAATCCGAACCGGTCGGAGATCTCGCGCACCTTCGCACGGGCGGCGGCGATGTCGAGACGTCCGCCGAATGTGGTCTGCTCATGACCGAGCATGACGTTCTCGGCGACGGTGAACACCGGGATGAGCATGAAGTGCTGGTGCACCATGCCGATGCCGGCGGCCATCGCGTCGCCGGGTCCCGCGAAGTTCTGCTCGACATCATCGAGCAGGATCTCGCCCTCATCGGCCTGGTAGAGACCGTAGAGCACGTTCATCAGGGTCGACTTGCCGGCACCGTTCTCGCCGAGCAGGCAGTGGATCTCCCCTGCCTCGACGGTGAGATCGATGTGGTCGTTGGCCGTCAGCGCGCCGAACCTCTTCGTGATGCCGCGCAGTTCAAGCTTCATGTGTTGATCCTATTCAGGCGCCGTCCTGTGCGGGAGGGCCCGACAGGCAGAATCGGGGAGGCCGGCGTCCGCCGACCTCCCCGATCCCATGGCATCAGTTGTTCAGGTACGAGGTGACCTCGACGGTGCCGTCGATGATGTCCTGACGCAGCTGGGTGACCTCGTCCTGCAGCTCCGCGTCGACCTTGTCGGCGAAGTTGTGCAGGTCGGCGATCCCGACGCCCTCGTTCTCGAGGGTGCCGATGTACGCCTCGGCGTCGAACTCGTCGTTGCCGCTGGACAGCACCGCCTGGTAGGTCGACAGGTCCATGGCCTTGAGCACCGAGGTCAGCACGATGTCGGCAGTGCTGGGGTCGGTGACGAACAGGTCGGCGTCGGCGCCGATCAGGGCGATGTCCTTGCCGGACTCCTTGATCGCCTGCTGGGCCGACTGGTAGATCGGGCCGCCGACGGGCAGGATCACGTCGACACCCTGGTTGAGGATGTTGACCGCGACCTGCTTGGCGTCGGGGTTGGCCTCGAAGCCGCCGGTGAACGAGCCGGTCGTGCCGTCCCAGCCGACGACCTCGACGTCATCGCCCTTGACCTCGTTGTAGTGGTTGACGCCCTGCAGGAAGCCGTCCATGAAGATCGTCACGGTCGGGAACTCCATGCCGCCGTAGGTGCCGACCTTGCCGGTCTCCGAGTAGCCGGCTGCCAGGTAACCCGCCAGGAACGCGGCCTGGGCGGTGTCGTAGAGCAGCGGCTTGATGTTCTCGGCGTCCTTGGTGCCGTCGAAGTCGTTGTCGGCGGCGTCGTCGACCAGGATGAAGTCGATGTCGGGGTTGGCGGTGGCGGCCTCGACGGTCGCGGCCGAGAGGGCGAAGCCGACGGCGACGATGGCGTTGCAGCCCTCGCTGACCAGGTTGGTCATGTTGGGGCCGTACTCGGTCTCGGCATTGGACTGCACGTCCTTCAGCTCGACGCCGAGCTCGTCAGCAGCCTTCTTGGCGCCTTCGAACGACAGCTGGTTGAACGACTTGTCGTCGAATCCACCCTGGTCGGAGACGATGCAGGGCAGGAAGTCGAGCGCTTCGCCTCCCCCGTCTCCCGCAGGGGTGTCGGTGGGGGCCTGACCACACGCGGCCAGGCTGAGGACGACGCCGGCAGCGACCGTCGCGCCGAGCAGCTTCTTGGTGATGGAGATGGACACTCGTGCCTCCCTGAACGGTTCCGCGGACATCGCGGATCGATCGAGATTACCTACTGTTACGCGCTCTGCGCACCCTCGGCGGGGATGTGCTCGCGAAAGGTTACAGATCTGCAATGATGACCGCGCGATGCGCACGGACATCCGACCAGGCGACTCAGAGCACGTCGCCGCGACCGGTCAGCTTCAGCGACTCCACCACGCCCTTCACGCGCTGTGCGTGCTCCACGGTCGTCACCAGCAGCGCGTCGTCGGTGTCGACGACCACGATGTCCCGCACGCCGACCAGGCTGATCACGCGGCTGGTCTGACTGACCAGGATTCCGCTGGCGGCATCCGAGAGCACGCGCGCCCGCGGACCGAGCACGGCGAGGTCGTTCTTGCGGCCGTGCGTGATGAGCTTGGTGAGCGAGGCGAAGTCGCCGACGTCGTCCCAGTCGAAGTGACCGGGGATCACCGCGAGGTGCCCCCGCTCGGCGGCCGGCTCGGCGACCGCGTAGTCGATGGCCACCTTCTTCAGCGACGGCCAGATGCGGTCGACCGCCGGACCGCGGAGGTCGCGGTCGTCCCACGCCTCGGCGAGTTCGAGCAGGCCCGCGTGCAGCTCGGGCTCGTTCGCCGCGAGCTCGTCGAGCAGCACACTCGCCTTCGCGATGAACATGCCCGCGTTCCACAGGTAGTCGCGATCGGCTGCGTACTCGCGGGCCGTCTCGAGGTCGGGCTTCTCGACGAAACGCTCGACCAGCGTCGCCTCGGGAGCGCCCTCCACCACGATCTCCTCGGCGCGCTTGATGTAGCCGAACCCGACGGAGGGCTCGGTGGGCGGGATGCCGATCGTCACGATGTAGCCCTGGCGCGCCACCTGCACCGCTTGCTGCACCGCCCATTCGAACACCTGCGTGCCGCGGATGACATGGTCGGCGCTGAACGAGCCGATGATCACATCGGGGTCGCGCCGGTGCAGGATCGCCGCGGCGAGGCCGATGGCCGCCGCCGACTCGCGCGGTTCGGATTCGAGGATGACGTTCTCATCCGGGATGCCCGGCAGCTGATCCTCCACGGCGGCGCGGTGCGCACGCCCGGTGACCACGGCGATGCGCCCCTCGCCCGCCAGCGGCACGAGCCGATCCCAGGTGTCGCGCAGCAGCGAGTGACCGGAGCCGGTCAGATCGTGCAGGAACTTCGGCGCGTCCGCGCGGGAGAGCGGCCACAGCCGGCTGCCGATGCCGCCGGCCGGGATCACCGCGTAGAAGTCATCGATTCTGCCCATGGCATCCAACCTATCCGCCCGCCGTCCGCCGCCGAAGACGCGCTAAGGGTCGCCTTCGTCGCACCCAGCGTTCTGACAGGAATAGGATGGAGACGGCCGGGCGTGCCCTGACGCACGCACCCGACATCTCATCGATCAGGGAGGACGACGTGTCCACGAGCACACGCTTGACACCGTCGATTTCGGAGACCACCTCGAAGTCTCCGCGCGGAACGCTCTACCGGGGGCGAGAAGGCATGTGGTCGTGGGTGCTGCACCGCATCACCGGCGTCGCCATCTTCTTCTTCCTGCTGGTGCACGTGCTCGACACGGCGCTCATCCGGGTCTCGCCGGAGGCGTACGACGCGGTCATCGGCACCTACAAGAACCCCGTCATGGCGTTCGGCGAGGTCGTGCTGGTCGCCGGCATCGCCTACCACGCCCTCAACGGCCTGCGCATCATCCTCGTCGACTTCTGGACGAAGGGCGCGCGGTACCAGCGCCAGATGTTCTGGATCGTCCTCGGGCTGTGGGCGGTGGTGATGGCCGGCTTCGTGCCGCGCCACCTCGCGCTCGCGTTCGCCGGATTCGGAGGGGGTCACTGATGTCCGCCCAGACCGCTGTGCCCGCCGCCCGCCGCCAGCGCGGCATCAACCTCGAGAAGTGGGGCTGGCTGTTCATGCGCGGCTCCGGCGTCATCCTCGTCGTGCTGATCTTCGGCCACCTGTTCGTGAACCTGATGCTCGGCGACGGCATCCGCGCCCTGGACTTCGGCTTCGTCGCGGGGAAGTTCGCCACCCCGTTCTGGCAGTGGTGGGACGTGCTGATGCTCTGGCTCGCGCTGATCCACGGCGCGAACGGCATGCGCACCATCGTGAACGACTACGTCACCAACGAGAGGGCGCGCAAGACGCTCGTGTGGGCGGTCGGCCTGGCTGCGGCCCTGCTCATCATCCTCGGCACCCTGGTCGTCTTCACCTTCGATCCCTGCCTCGGCCTGACCGAGGGCAGCGCACTCGAAGAGGTCTGCGCCGCCCAGGGCATCTTCCCGAACTGACAAGAGAGCAACGACAAGTGACTACTGAGACCCAGGATTCCGTCGTCCGCGACGGCGTGCACTACCACCAGTTCGACATCGTGATCGTCGGCGCCGGCGGCGCCGGCATGCGCGCCGCGATCGAAGCCGGACCGGGCGCGAAGACGGCGGTGATCTCGAAGCTGTACCCCACGCGTTCGCACACCGGTGCGGCACAGGGCGGCATGGCAGCGGCGCTCGCCAACGTCGAGGACGACAACTGGGAGTGGCACACCTACGACACCGTCAAGGGCGGCGACTACCTCGTCGACCAGGACGCCGCCGAGATCCTCGCCAGGGAGGCCATCGACGCGGTCATCGACCTCGAGAACATGGGCCTGCCGTTCAACCGCACCCCGGACGGCAAGATCGACCAGCGCCGCTTCGGCGGACACACCGCTGAACACGGCAAGAGCCCCGTGCGCCGCGCGTGTTACGCCGCGGACCGCACCGGTCACATGATCCTGCAGACCCTGTTCCAGAACTGCGTCAAGCTCGGCATCAACTTCTTCAACGAGTTCTACGTGCTCGACCTGATCACGGTGAAGGACGACGCGGGTGCCACCCAGGTCGCAGGCGTCGTCGCCTACGACCTCGCCACTGGCGAGCTGCACGTGTTCCAGTCGAAGGCCGTCATCTTCGCCACCGGCGGATTCGGCAAGATCTTCAAGACCACCTCCAACGCGCACACCCTCACCGGAGACGGCGTCGGCATCGTGTGGCGCAAGGGCCTGCCGCTCGAGGACCTGGAGTTCTTCCAGTTCCATCCCACCGGTCTCGCTGGCCTCGGCATCCTCCTCACCGAGGGTGCGCGCGGTGAGGGCGCGATCCTGCGCAACGCCTCGGGTGAGCGCTTCATGGAGCGCTACGCCCCCACGATCAAGGACCTCGCCCCGCGCGACATCGTCGCGCGCAGCATGGTGCAGGAGGTCGCGGAGGGTCGCGGCGCCGGTCCGCACAAGGACTACGTGTATCTGGACTGCACCCACCTCGGTGCCGAGGTGCTCGAGACCAAGCTGCCCGACATCACCGAGTTCGCGCGCACCTATCTCGGTGTCGACCCTGTCGTCGAGCCCGTGCCGGTGATGCCCACCGCCCACTATGCGATGGGCGGCATCCCCACCAACAACGACGCCGAGGTGCTGGCCGACAACACCACAGTGGTGCCCGGCCTGTACGCCGCCGGCGAGTGCGCCTGCGTCTCGGTGCACGGCTCGAACCGTCTGGGCACCAACTCGCTGCTCGACATCAACGTGTTCGGCAAGCGGGCCGGCCGCAACGCGGTCGAGTTCGTCAAGACCGCCGAGTTCGTGCCGCTGCCCGAGAACCCCGCCGGGTTCGTGGGCGACATGATCGAGGGCCTGCGCAACAACCAGGGCACCGAGCGCATCGCCGTGCTGCGCAAGAAGCTGCAGGACGAGATGGACAAGGGCGCGCAGGTCTTCCGCACGCACGACTCGCTCGAGCACGTGCTGGGCGTCATCAAGGAGCTGCGCGAGCGCTACAAGAACGTCCACGTCGACGACAAGGGCCGACGGTTCAACACCGATCTGCTCGAGGCCGTCGAGCTGGGCTTCCTGCTCGACATCGCCGAGGTCGTCGTGTACGCCGCACAGAACCGCGAGGAGAGCCGCGGCGGCCACATGCGCGACGATTTCCCGAACCGCGACGACGAGAACTACATGAAGCACACGATGGCTTACCTTACCGGCGACCCGCACTCGTCGACCCCGGCCGATCACATCAAGCTGGACTGGAAGCCCGTCGTCTTCACGAAGAACGACAAGGGCGAGTTCAACTACCCGCCGATGGAGAGGAAGTACTGATGTCCACCGCAGTCGTCGAGGCAGAGACCACCGGCCAGGCCGAAGCCGCCGACGCGGCATCCGACTCCGGGGTCCAGTCGTTCCTCGTCACGTTCAACATCCGTCGCTTCGACCCCGAGGTCGACGAGGAGCCGCGCTGGGTCGATTACGACGTCGAGCTGTACGCCACCGACCGCGTGCTCGACGCGCTGCACAAGATCAAGTGGGAGGTCGACGGCTCGCTGAGCTTCCGCCGCTCGTGCGCTCACGGCATCTGCGGTTCCGACGCCATGCGCATCAACGGTCGCAACCGCCTCGCCTGCAAGACGCTGATCAAGGACCTCGACATCTCGAAGCCGATCTACGTCGAGGCGATCAAGGGATTGCCGCTCGAGAAGGACCTCATCGTCGACATGGAGCCGTTCTTCGCCTCCTACCGCGAGGTGCAGCCCTTCCTGATCGCGAACTCGACGCCCGAGAAGGGCAAGGAGCGCGTGCAGTCCATCGCCGACCGCGCGATCTTCGACGACACGACCAAGTGCATCCTGTGCGCCGCTTGCACCTCGTCGTGCCCCATCTTCTGGACCGATGGCCAGTACTTCGGCCCGGCCGCGATCGTCAACGCGCACCGCTTCATCTTCGACTCGCGTGACGACGCCGGAGACGTGCGTCTTGACATCCTCAACGACAAGGAGGGCGTGTGGCGCTGCCGCACGACCTTCAACTGCACCGAGGCGTGCCCGCGCGGCATCGAGGTCACCAAGGCGATCGCCGAGGTCAAGCAGGCGGTGCTGCGCGGCGGTGCCTGAGCGACGCTGACCGGCTCGCTACTCTGGGTTCGTGACCGAGAGCGAGTCAGCAGAGACGACGCGAGGCAGCGCGCGTGAGCGACGTGGCCTCGCGGCGCGAGCCGCGCGCGAGGAGCAGGATCTCCGAGCGCGCTGGGAGGCGACGCAGGAGAGCCTCCGCGAGCGCTTCGATGTGCCGATCGCGCGTGCGACGACCCTGACCCGCAAGACGCTGGCGCTGTTCCCCGTGCGCGTGTGGCGCAACTTCCTGCAGCACGAGGGCTTCCTGCTCGCCGCCGGAGTCAGTTACCAGACGCTGTTCGCGACGTTCGCGGCCGTGTACGTCGCCTTCGCAGTGGTCGGGGTCTGGCTCGGCAGCGATGTGGCCGCCGTGGACGCACTGATCAACGTCATCAACGACTACATCCCCGGCATCATCGGCGAGAACGGCATCGCGACACGGGAAGACGTGCTGACCATCACGACCCGCAACAGCGTCGGCCTGACGATCACCGGTGCGATCGCGCTCGGCACGCTGATATGGACCGCGATCGGCGCGATCTCGTTCGCGCGCCGCGCGGTGCGCGGTGTCTTCGGGATCGCGCCCGATCGGCGCAACTACATCCTGCTGAAGTCTCTCGACCTGCTGGCGGCCATCGTGTTCGGTGCGGGTCTGGTTCTCGGCACGATGCTGGGGACGCTGGGCACCTGGGCGCTGAGCCTCGTGTTCGAGATCATCGGCATGAGTGAATCGTCAGCGCTGTTCGGCTTCATCGTGCGCGCGGTCACGGTGCTGATCCTGTACGGCATCAACACCGCGCTCCTGGCCGGGCTGTTCCGCTTCCTGACGGGCACGAGCCTCACCTGGCGGCGCATCCTGCCCGGTGCCCTGCTCGGCGCGAGCGCGACCACTCTGCTCCAGCTGGGCTTCGGTCTGTTCCTCAGCTACTCGCCGACCAACCCCCTGCTCGTGACGTTCACGGTCTTCATCGTGCTGCTGCTGTGGTTCCGGCTGATCGGCATCGTGCTGCTGGTCTCGGCCTCGTGGATCGCGGTGGCCGCATCCGACAAGCATGTCGCACTCATCCCTCAGACCGAGGCCGACCGCCTCGCCGCCGAGCACAAGGCCCTGCTGCTGGCCGCGCAGGTTCGGCTGCGCACCGCCGTTGACGAGCGCGAGACGGCGCCGTGGTACCGACGGTGGGCGGCGGAGCGCGCGGTGCGTGATGCGCAGGAGGAGCTGCGCCAGGTCGAGGATGCCACCCCGCCGGCGCCGAAGAAGCGCGGGAGCGTGAGTGTCCGCACCGGTCGTTAGGCTGGTTGCATGCCTCATCTGCGTATCGCCTCGGTCAACGTCAACGGGATCAGGGCGGCGGTGCGCAACGGGCTGCACAGCTGGCTCGACGCCGCCGATGTCGACATCCTGACCGTGCAGGAGGTGCGTGGGGCTGATGAGCATCTCGAAGCGGCGTTCCCCGGGTGGTCGATCCTGCACGACGCCGCCACGGCGAAGGGCCGCGCCGGCGTCGCCGTCGTGAGCCGCGAGCCGGCGCTCGCGTCGCGCACCGCTCTCGGGAGCGACGACTTCGACTCGGCCGGCCGCTGGCTCGAGGCGGATTTCCTGCTCGGTGACACGCCGCTCACCGTCGTGAGCGCCTACGTGCACTCCGGCGAGGCCGACTCGCCGAAGCAGGACGAGAAGTGGAAGTTCCTCGACGCGATGGAGCAGCGCATGTCCCAGCTGGGCGCCGACGGCGCTCTCGCGCTGATCACCGGCGACCTCAACGTCGGCCACCGGCCGCTTGACATCCTGAACTGGCGGGGCAACGTCAAGAAGTCGGGTTTCCTGGCGCGTGAGCGCGCCTACTTCGACCGCTTCCTGGGAGCCACCGGCGAACCCGTCGTCGGGCAGGAGGGCATCGGGCGCGGAATGGTCGGACAGCTCAGCGACACGCGACTTCACGTGACGGAGGGCGGTGGCATCGGTCTCGGCTGGATCGACATCGGGCGCGCCCACCACGGCGAGATCGACGGGCCGTACACCTGGTGGTCGATGCGCGGCAAGGCGTTCGACAACGACAGCGGCTGGCGCATCGACTACCACCTGGCCACTTCCCCGCTCGCCGCACGCGCGACGGGGTACTCCATAGCCAGGGCGGCGACCTACGCCGAGCGCTGGAGCGACCACGCCCCGGTCATCGTCGACTACGTGTACGAATAGGATTGAACGCGTGACGAAACCACGCCTCTACTCCGGAATGCAGCCCTCCGCCGACTCCCTCCAGGCCGGCAACTACATCGGGGCGCTCCTGCAGTGGCGTGACATGCAGGCGTCGTACGACGCGTTCTTCTCGGTGGTGGATCTGCACGCGATCACCGTGCCCCAGCAGCCCGAGGAGCTGCGGGAGAAGACGCGTCGCACCGCGGCCCAGTACATCGCCGCCGGCATCGAGCCGTCGAAATCGACGCTGTACGTGCAGTCGCACGTGCGCGCCCACGCCGAACTCGCCTGGATCCTCAGCACGATCACCGGCTTCGGCGAGGCCGGCCGGATGACCCAGTTCAAGGACAAGTCGCAGCGGTACGGGTCGGATGCGACCTCGGTCGGGCTGTTCACCTACCCGGTGCTGATGGCCGCCGACATCCTGCTGTACCAGAGCGAGCTCGTGCCGGTCGGTGACGATCAGAAGCAGCACGTCGAGCTGACCCGCGATCTGGCGGAGCGCTTCAACAGCCGCTTCGGAGAGACGTTCACGGTGCCGATGCCGGTGATCCAGAAGGACACCGCCCGCATCTACGATCTGCAGAACCCCACCGCGAAGATGTCGAAGTCGGCCGAGAGCGACGCGGGCGTGCTGTGGCTGCTCGATGACCTCGCGAAGTCGGCGAAGAAGATCATGCGCGCCGTCACCGACAACGAGGGCTCGGTGCACTTCGACCGCGAGAACAAGCCCGGCGTCTCCAACCTGCTGACCATCTACGCCGCCCTCACCGGCCGCCAGGTGGGATCTATCGAAGACGAGTACGCGGGCCGCGGCTACGGCGATTTCAAGAAGGGACTCGCCGAGGTGGTCGTGAACGAGTTCGGTCCGGTTCGGGAGCGGGCGAACGAACTGCTCTCGGATCCCGCCGAACTCGACCGGATCCTGGCCGCGAACGCGGCCAAGGCGGATGCTGTGGCCGACGCCACCCTCGCCGATGTGTACGACAGGATCGGGCTGCTGCGCCGCGTCTGACGGCCCGTTCCAGGAAGACGAGATGACTGATCAGCCCACCCCTCCTGCGCCAGGGCAGACCGCTCCCGCTTCGAGCCCGTTCCCCGCGAACCCGTTCGGCCCCCCGCCTCCGCCGCCCGCGCCGTATGCGCCGCCCACCGGCGCGTACGGCGTTCCCGTGGGCGGATACACGGCGCCCGCGGGCGGCTACACCGTCCCGAGCACCGAACGTCCCGCCTCGCGCGGCGCCGGAGCGATCGCGCTGATCGCGGCGGTGCTCGCCGCCGTGGTCATGCCGATCCTCGGCGCCGTGTTCGCCTTCCAGATCGGCGCGCTGCTGCCGGTCGAGTACATCGACGTCGACACGACCCTCGAGAACGACCTCGCCGCGCTGTCGCCGGCACGCATCCAGGTGCTCTGGGCCGAGATCGCCTTCTGGGCAGGCACGGCGCTCGGCGTGCTCGCACTGGTCATGGGTATCATCGCCGTCGCCAGGCGCCGCGGCCGGGGTCTGGGCATCGCCGCGATCGTCGTGGCAGTGATCGGCCCTGTGCTGTTCTTCGTCGCCGTGTTCGTGATGCTCGGAATCGGGGCGGCGGTCGGGACGCTGTAGCCCGCGAGCGCTCAGCCGCGCGAGTGGTGCTTCTGCTGCGCGGCGAGCAGCCCCTCGTCGACCAGCTGCTCGACGGCGTCGGCCAGGTCGACGATGAAGTTCGGCAGGGTCTTCTGCTCGACCGAGCCGAACGGCGCAAGCACCCAGTCCGCCGGATCCTGGCGCCCCGGCGGACGCCCGATCCCGGCCCGGACCCGGGGGAACTCCGGCGTCGTGAGCGTGCGCGCCACGTCGCGGACGCCGTTGTGGCCGCCGTGGCCGCCGCCGATCTTCATGCGGATGCTGTCGAACGGGATGTCGAGCTCGTCGTGCACGACGACCACGCGCTCGGGGTCCACCGAGTAGAACCTCGCCAGTGCCGCGACGGGCGTCCCTGAGACGTTCATGAAGGAATTGGGCTTGGCGAGAACCAGCTTGTCGCCCCCTGGCCGCAGCCAGGTCTCGACGACGCGCGCGCCGGCCTTGTGCTCACGGAAGCGCTCACCACGGCGGCCGGCGAGCTCGTCGACCACCATCTGCCCGATGTTGTGTCGGGTCGCCGCGTACCGGGGGCCGGGGTTGCCCAGCCCGACGATCAGCCAGGTGGCCGTCATGCTCTGCTCCTCGCAATCACGACTGATGTCTTCAGCCGGATATGACGAAGGGGACGCGATCAGCTCGCGCCCCCTCCGTCGATGTCATCGGCGGATCACTCCGCAGCGGCCTCCTCGGCCGACTCGGCCGGAGCCGCAGCGGTCTCGGCCTCTTCGGCGTTCTCCTCGGAGACCTCGGCGGCCGGGATCGAGACGGCGACGAGCAGAGCCTCGGGGTCGTCGAGCAGCGACGCGCCCTTGGGCAGCGTGACCTCACCGGCGGTGATGTGTGCACCCTCTTCCAGGCCCTCGACGCTGACCTCGACGTGCTCGGGGATGTGGGTCGCCTCGACCTCGAGCTTGATGGTGGTGAGGTCCTGGGTCACGATGGTGCCCGAGAACGACTCGCCCACAAGCACGACGGGCACCTCGACGGCGACCTTCTCGCCCTTCTTCACGACCAGCAGGTCGATGTGCTCGATGATCTGGCGCACCGGGTCCTTCTGCACGTCCTTGACGAGCACCAGCTGCGACTTGCCCTCGATGTCGAGGTCGAGCAGCGCGTTGGCACGGCGGATGATCAGCGACACCTGGTGTCCGGGCAGCGCGACGTGCACCGGGTCGGTGCCGTGGCCGTAGATGACCGCGGGGATCTTGCCCTCGGCGCGCAGACGACGGGCGAAGCCCTTGCCGAAGTTGGTGCGGAGGTCGACGTGGACCTTGTTGTCATCGGACATGAGTGGTTCTCCTTCAGACACGCGGTCGGGCCGCGCGGTGGTCATGGATCGGCGTCTCGGACGCGGACACGAGGAGGCGAAGCCACGATGCCCATGAAGACCAGTGTGCTCACATCGCCGCGTCGATTACGGATACCTGCGCACGCGCGAAGCATCCCTCGCCGAGGAACATCTCCATCGTACCGGAAACGTCGATATGCTGTTGCCATGCTTGATGCCGCCTTCATCTCCCACGCGATCCTCTGGCTGATCGGCGCCATGACCCTTGGCGCGATCGTCACCACCGCCGGTGCGCTCTTCGCCATGGGACGCTCGGGCTACCGCAAGGACTGAGCTCCGCAGCGGATGTCATACGGACTTCCCGGGCATCGCGTGACGGTACGCTGAGACCGATCCACCCGTTGCCCTCGAGGAGTTCACTGTGCCCGAAGCATCTGCCAACATCGGAGTCGTCGGCCTGGCCGTGATGGGGTCTAATCTGGCCCGTAATCTTGCCAGCCGCGAGGGCAACACGGTGGCGGTGCTGAACCGTTCCCGGGCCAAGACGGATGAGCTGGTCGCGGCGCATCCGGAGGCGGGTTTCGTGCCGGCGTTCTCGTATGAGGAGTTCGCGGCGTCGCTGCAGCGCCCGCGGACGGCGATCATCATGGTCAAGGCCGGAGGGCCGACCGATGCGGTGATCGATGAGCTGGTGCGGGTGTTCGAGCCGGGCGACATCATCGTCGACGGCGGCAACGCCTACTTCCCGGACACGATCCGTCGGGAGAAGGCGGTGCGCGAGACGGGCATCAACTTCGTCGGCGCGGGGATCTCCGGCGGTGAGGAGGGCGCCCTGCTGGGCCCGTCGATCATGCCCGGCGGGTCGAAGGAGTCCTGGGTCACGTTGGGTCCGATCCTCCGCTCGATTGCGGCGGTGGCGGAGGGGGAGCCGTGCGTGACGCACATCGGCGCCGATGGTGCGGGGCACTTCGTGAAGATGGTGCACAACGGCATCGAGTACGCCGACATGCAGCTGATCGCCGAGGCGTATGACCTGATCCGCCGCGGCACCGGGAAGACCCCCGCGCAGATCGCGGACATCTTCGCCGACTGGAACACCGGGGAGCTGGAGTCGTATCTGATCGAGATCACCGCCGAGGTGCTCCGCCAGACCGACGCCGAGACCGGGCGGCCGCTGGTGGATGTCATCGTCGACCAGGCCGGCGCCAAGGGCACCGGCGCGTGGACGGTGCAGACCGCCCTGGCCCTCGGGGTGCCGGTGTCGGGGATCGCGGAGGCCACCTTCGCCCGGTCGCTGTCCTCCCACCCCGAACAGCGCGCCGCCGCCGCACACCTGCCCGGCCCGGACGCCCTTCGTCTCGCTGCGCTCGCTCAGGGACCGGAGGGGGTCGCTGACGAGGACGCGTTCATCGAAGATGTGCGCCTGGCCCTGTATGCGTCGAAGATCGTCGCCTACTCCCAGGGGTTCGATGAGATCCGTGCGGGCGCTGCCGAGTACGGCTGGGATATCGACCTCGCCGCCGTCAGCAGGATCTGGCGCGGCGGGTGCATCATCCGCGCCCAGTTCCTGAACCGCATCGCCGACGCCTACACCACCACCCCCGACCTGCCCGTGCTGCTGGCCGCCCCCTACTTCACCGAGGCCCTCACCCGCAGCCAGACCGCCTGGCGGCGCGTGGTCATCGCCGCCGCCCAGTCCGGCATCCCCGCCCCCGCCTTCTCCTCGTCCCTGTCGTACTACGACGGCATCCGCGCCGACCGCCTCCCCGCCGCCCTCATCCAAGCCCAACGCGACTACTTCGGCGCCCACACCTACCGTCGCACCGACAAACCAGGCACCTTCCACACCCTCTGGTCCGGCAACCGCACCGAAATCGAAGCCGAAGACACCCACTGATCCCCACGCCCACTCCACCCGCCGCTGACGCGTCGCGCGGAGCCTCCGGGCGCGTGGCCCCACAAAGGAGCCCGCACTCAGACGATGTTGTGGTTGCGCCGGAACGTGTTGCGCGGGTCCCACTGCGCCTTCACCTCACGCAGTCGCGCGTAGGCCGCATCGTCGAACATGCCCGGCACCCTGTCTGGCGCCTCGACGGGCACGAAGTTGCCGTATTCGGCGAGGCGACCCTGCTGGATGCTGTTCGCGTCGGCATCCATCGCCGTGCGGGTGTCGTCGTCGACCATGCCGGGGATGTCGAACCCGCCCGCCATGACGAACCAGGTCGCATCACGCGCCGGGAACGCCGTGGCGTCCTGCGCCACGGCACCGTAGGCGCCGCCCAGAGAGCGCAGGAAGACCACCGACACGGGGTACGCCGCGCGGAATGTCACCAGGCGGTCGATCAGCTCATCGTCGAGTGAGGCGAACAGTCCGTTGCCGCCGATGAAACCCGGCGGCGGCTGATCGGGATCGGCCGGCGCCGGAAGCTCCGCGAGGATGTCGCGGTACGCCGGGGTCGTGATCTCAGCGGCCACGCCGTCGATCTCGTGCACCGGTGCGAGCGCCGCGCGCATGCGCGCTTCGTCATCACCGGCCCACACCGCGACCAGGCTCGCACCGGCCGGTGCGCTGGGGTCCATCGGCGGGACATCCATGTACGTCACCGTCAGTGCGTCCGGCGCGTTGCGCATCGCATCGCGCATGGCCCGCAGCAGGGCCGCCGGATCGCCCGCGCCGGTGTACCGGGCGTGGACGATGGCGGGCAGTCGGTGTGCGGCGAAGTCGAACCGGATCACGACGCCGAAGTTCCCGCCTCCGCCGCGCAGTGCCCAGAACAGGTCGGGGTGCTCGTCTGCCGAGGTCTCGACCACCTCGCCGTCGGCGGTCACGAGTTGTGCGCCGACCAGCTGGTCGGCCGCGAGTCCCCAGAGTCGCGTCATCCATCCGATGCCTCCGCCGAGGGTGAGTCCGCCGACACCCACCGAGGCGGTGTCACCCGAGCTGATGGCCAGGCCCTCGTCGGAAAGTCGCGCGGCGACGGCACCCCAGGTCGCCCCTCCCCCGACGCGCACCGTCGTTCCGTCGACGTCGATGTCGGTCAGCGCCGACAGGTCGAGCCGCAGGCCGTCACTCGGCGCGTGCGCCCAGGGCCCGTGCCCGCCGGCCACGACGGTGACGGCGAGATCGTCCTGCCGGGCGCGGCGCAGCGCCTCGACGACCTCGGCGGTGGAGCCCGGCTTCACGGTGATCTGATCTGTCATGGTTCACGACGATAGACCCGGCCGCCGACAAGCGGACACGCGGTCGCACCGTCCGGACGATCTGTCGGGTGCGCCGGACGCTCGATCTGCTCACAGGCCCCGCACAGCAGAACCTATGGATTTTCGATGATCCACCGCGCAGAATGGGCACATGAGCACCGAGCACCCCGAACTGCGCCGCGCCGACGGCGCTCCGCTGCGCATCCTGGCCGTCGACGACGAACCCATGCTCACCGATCTGCTCGCCATGGCACTGCGCATGGAGGGCTGGGAGGTGCGCACCGCCGCCTCGGGTCTCGAGGCTCTTCAGGTCGCCCGTGAGTTCGAGCCGGACGCCCTGGTGCTCGACGTCATGATGCCCGATCTCGACGGCATGAGCGTGCTGCGGCGCCTGCGAGAGTCCGGCAACCTGGTTCCGGTCGTCTTCCTCACCGCGAAGGACGCCGTCGCCGATCGGATCGCCGGCCTCACCGCGGGCGGAGACGACTACGTCACCAAGCCGTTCAGCCTGGAGGAGGTCATCGCGCGCCTGCGCGCCGTGATCCGCCGTTCCGGCCAGGGCCGCACCGAAGACGAGCAGGCGATCCTGAGGGTCGCCGATCTGTCGCTGAACGAGGACAGCCACGAGGTGATGCGCGGCGACGACGAGATCGAGCTGACGGCCACCGAATTCGAGCTGCTGCGCTTCCTGATGCGCAATGAGCGCAGAGTGCTCTCGAAGGCGCAGATCCTCGACAGGGTGTGGAGCTACGACTTCGGCGGCAAGTCCTCGGTGGTCGAGCTGTACATCTCGTACCTGCGCAAGAAGATCGACGCCGGTCGCACCCCGCTACTGCACACCGTGCGCGGTGTGGGGTACATGATCAAGGCGCCCCAGTAGGAGGAATCCGCATGCGCTCCCATCCGCTGAGCCTGCAGGCCCGGCTGATGGCCGCGGTGATCGGGTTCGTCAGTCTCATCCTGGTGATCGTCGCGATCATCACCAGCGCCACCCTCGGCAACACCCTCGAGATCCGCCTGCAGGAGCAGGTGCGCGGCGCGGCAGCCGAGACGGTGCCGCTGGTGCGGGACCGCGCTCAGACGGCCGCCCTGCACGGGCAGCTGCTCACCGCCGAGTACGTCATGGAGGGGCAGAACGTGCAGGGCAACGATCTGCTGCTGATGGTCGTTCCGCCCGGCGCCGCCCCCTCGGGGATCATCATCACGCCCGACGAACGCAGCCCGCTCTCGGCTTCAGATCTGCTCACCCTCACCAACGCTCTGCAGAACTCCGCCAGCGCGACCGTCATCCTGCCGGACTTCGGCTCGTACCGCGTCACCGCCGATCGCACCGACAACGGCGTCGTCGTCGTCACCGGCCTCTCGCGCGCGGACGTGCAGCACACCATGACCTCGCTGTTCACCACGATCGCGCTGGCGACTCTCGGCGGACTGATGCTGCTCGCGATCACCACCGCGCTGACCATCAGCATGGGTCTGCGTCCGCTGCGTGCCGTCGCCGCAACGGCGACCAGAGTGGCGAGCCAGCCGCTGGACCGCGGCGAGGTGACCATCACCGAGCGGGTGCCCGATTATGAGGCCGACCCGCGCACCGAGGTCGGCCGGGTGGGCGTCGCGCTGAACACGCTGCTCGACCACGTCGACTCCTCACTGTCGGCCCGCCAGCGCAACGAGGAGCGGATGCGGCGCTTCGTCGCCGACGCCAGTCACGAGCTGCGCACGCCATTGGCATCCATCCGCGGCTACTCCGAGCTCTCGCTGCGTGCGCTGGGGCAGGGTCACGGGCCGGATGCCCTCGAGCACACGGCCTCAGCGCTGGAGCGCATCCAGGCCCAGTCGCTGCGCATGACCCGCCTGGTCGAGGATCTGCTGCTGCTGGCGCGCCTCGACGAGGGCACCGAGCTGGTGCACGGCACAGTCGACCTGTCGCAGCTCGCGGTGGAGGCACTGGCCGACGCCCAGCCCACCGGCCCCGACCACGTGTGGGAGCTGGAGGCACCCGAGGATCCGGTGACGGTTCCGGGCGACACGGGGCGCCTGCATCAGGTCGTGGCGAACCTGCTCGCCAACGCGCGCACCCACACCCCCGCCGGCACCACCATCACCCTGACCGTCGCCGCGGTCGGCGGCGGTGCGGAGCTGCGCGTGCACGACGACGGTCCTGGAATCGATCCAGCAGTGCGAGACGAGCTGTTCGCCCGGTTCGCTCGTGGTGACGTGTCGCGCGCCCGTCAATCCGGCGGCACGGGGCTCGGCCTCGCGATCGCGAAGGCGATCGTCGAGGGGCACGGCGGCACGATCTCGGTGGCCAGCGAACCGGGTGACACGACGTTCACCGTGCACCTGCCCGCTGCCGAACCGGTACCGCCGCCGGCCCCGGAACAGCACACTCCCCCACCGCCGGCTCCCCCGGCACCGGCTCAGTAACCGGCGAACGCGTCGGTGGTGAGGCCCCGCGCCTTCTGCAGTGCGGGGGCGAGGTCGGCGATCAGACGCGGCGGGCCCGAGATGTAGGCATGACGGGCGGCGAGATCAGGCACGACCTGCTCGAGTCCATCGGCGTCGAGTCGGATGCCCCGGGCCCACGTCCAGTGCGCGGGAAGGTCGGCGGGCCGGTCGCGTGTGAACACGATGGTGGGTGTGCCCGTGGCCTCGAGCTCGGGCCGGAAGGCGAGCTCTTCAGCCGAGGAGGCGACGTAGACGAGCACGATGTCGCGCTCCTGCCCCGTGGCCTGCAGCTGACGCAGCTGCGAGACGAACGGCGTCACGCCGATGCCCGCGGCCACCATCAGCACCGGCGCGGTGCCGCGCGGCAGCACGAAGTCGCCCCACGTGCCGGTGACGCCGAGCACCGCACCGGGCTCTGCCGCCTTGAGCGCCCGCTTGTAGCTGGACGGATGCTTCTGGTCACCGTCCTTGTAGGCGATGCGCAACTGGGGCAGATCCGCCGGCGCCGAGACGATGCTGAACTCGCGCCGCGTGCCGCGCGCGTCGGGGTTGCGATGCGGCACCTCGAGCTCGAGGTACTGACCGGCGACGAACGACAGGCGCCCCTTGGTGCGGAACGTGAGCTTCTGCGCGGTGGGCGTGACGAACTCGCGCCGGGTGAGGATGAGCCGCACCGACCCGCGCACGGCGAACGCGAACGCGAGCAGGTTGCCGATCAGCAGCGCCCGCTCCTGCCCGAGGGTGACCACCGCGCCCAGGGCGATCGGCCACCCGGCGAGCACGCCGACGAGCGACGCGACGCTGAACTGCTGCCAGCGGCGCGGCGGCAGGGTGAGCGGCTCCGAGAGCATGAACGCCCCCAGGAACAGGTACGGCGTCTGCGTGAGCGATAGGGCGACAGCATCCGACAGCGCGAACGGCAGCCCCGCCCCCTGGGCGAGGGCGGCCTGGCGCACGACGGAGACGCCCACGGCGATGAGCAGGAACACCAGCACGATGCGCACCTTCTCAGTGCGCCACAGCACGATCAGTCCCAGCAGTGCGACGGGAACAGCCATGGCCGGGGTACCGACCCACCATGACGAGAACGTGCCGAGGCCCGCGACGGTGACGACCGCCGCGCCGAACGCGGCAGGGTTGAGGATGTGCCGCCCGCGCCAGGCGATGAGGTACTTCGACAGGGCGGCGAGCGCTCCGGCCAGTGCGTTCCCGGCGAGGCCGGCCGCGGTCAGCGAGGGGTGCAGCACGAACAGCAGGATCAGCGCCGTCACCAGCGACGACTCGATGCGCCACGGTTTGCGCAGCACGCGCTGGGCGACCGCGTCGACCGCCGAGATGACGACGGCGAGGACGACGAAGGATGCCAGGATCTCCACCGCCGTCGGCCCGACGAGCCCTGCCAGCGACAGCCCGACCGCGATCACCCCCAGCGCGATGAGGGCGAACAGCACGAGCCGGTACATGGAGAGGGCGCCGAGTACGGCGAGCACCCGCTGCCGCAGCGCTGTGAAGGAAGTGATCACCCCACCACTCTTCCGCATTTCCCTATCACCGGGCTTCGGTGAACAGCCGGCCCGTGAACCCCTCGGAGCGCTCGACGCGCCCGTCGGTGGTCATCCGCACCCAGTCCGCACCCCAGTCGTCGGCCAGTTCGGCACCGCCGTCGAAGAACAGCGCCGTCGCGACCGCGTCGGCGCGCATGGCGTCGTCGGCGATCGCCCAGGTCGCCGCCCACTGACGCACGGGGATGCCGGTGCGGGCGTCCAGCACGTGATGCAGGCCGTCGCCCCAGGCCCGCCGGTTCACCGCCGACGCGCACAGTGCCCTGCCGTTGACCTCGGCCACGCCGATCGCCGACGTCGGGTCGTAGGGGTGCTCCAGGGCGATGCGCGCGCTGCCGCCGATGATGCGCAGGTCACCGGAGGCATCGACGATGGTGCGCCCCGGCAGATCCCGCAGAGCATCGGCGACGAGATCCACCAGCCGGCCCTTCCCGAGCGCGCCGACGTCGATCACGGCCGGTCCGCGCAGCGTCAGCATCCCGTCGGTGCAGGTCAGCATCCGATCCCACTGGGCGGGCGCCGGCTCGGGATGCCCGCGGCGCAGCGTCACCTCGGAGTCGTACCCGATCGCCTCCAGCCCTCCTCCGACAAGGGGGTTCACCGCGCCGCGCGTGGCGCGACTGAGCTGCCGGTACGCGTCGAGCATCGGCACGGCGTCGGGCGGGGCGACCGCCGTTCCGCCGTCACGCAGTGCGCTCACGACCGACTCGGTGCGGAACCGCGACCACTCCCGGTCGAAGCGGTCGATCACCGCCGTCACACGCGCACGGTGACCGGCCGTCAGCGGCGTCGTGGTCTCGATCTCCCAGTGGGTGCCGATCGCCTCGAAACGCCAGCTCATGGCATCCGCCTATTCGGCCACCGTGTCGTCGACAGCGGCCGCACCGGCGACGGCCTGATCCTTGATGCCGACGACCGCCTGATTGAAGCCGCCGCTGGTCAGCGACGACCCCGCTACACGGTCGACGTCGAGCTCGTCGAGCTTCTGGCCCACCACCACATCCGCGATGCCCGCGATGAACTGGCCCTGGAATCGGGTCGACTCGGGAGCGGTCGGGTCACCGTCCACCTCGACGGCGGTGACCACGTCATCGGTCAGCGTCATCGTCACCGACACCGTCTCGACGGTCTCCGGCGTCTGGTACGCGCCCTCGGCGGTGTAGGTGCCATCGGCGTACGGCGCCGTCGCATCGGTCGAGCTCGGAGCGGGGTCGGCATCGCGAGCGGCATCAGCCGAACCGGAGCATCCGGCCAGCAGCAGTGCACCGGCGACGCCCAGCAGGGCCGATCCGGCGCGAGCGGGGTGGATGGTCATCGTCCCAGCATCCGACACGCGGCTATGTGCGGCTCTCAGGCGTCGCCGCCGAACATGCTCGTGACCGAGCCGTCTTCGAAAACCTGCTTGATCGCCGCCGCGAGCAGCGGCGCGATCGGCAGGATCGTGAGGCCGTCCCAGCGCCGCGACTCGGTGAGCGGGATGGTGTCGGTGATGACGACGTCATCGATCGCCTCGTCCTGCAGGCGCTCGGATGCCGGGTCGCTGAAGACCGCGTGCGTGGCGGCGACGATCACCTTGCGCGCGCCGTTCGCCTTCAGCGCCTGCGCGGCCTTGACGATCGTGCCACCGGTGTCGATCATGTCGTCGACCAGCAGGCAGGTGCGGCCGTCGA
This sequence comes from Microbacterium bandirmense, assembly GCF_037204185.1. Taxonomy (NCBI): domain Bacteria; kingdom Bacillati; phylum Actinomycetota; class Actinomycetes; order Micrococcales; family Microbacteriaceae; genus Microbacterium; species Microbacterium bandirmense. The sequence goes on from NZ_JBBDGM010000006.1 coordinate 142,658, forward strand.
CCGCACCCACGATCTCGTGCACCGAGACCTGGTTGGCGACCTTCGGGTCGCGACGCTTGTGGATGATCGCCAGCGGGGCACCCAGGCTGTCCGACCACGTGTCGGCGACCCGCACGCGGCCCATGTCGGGCGAGACGATCGTGAGGGTCTCACGGTCTTCGGGAGTCAGGGTGCGCTCGAAGTGGTCGAGCAGGACTGGCTTGGCGAAGAGGTGGTCGACCGGGCCGTCGAAGAAGCCCTGGATCTGCGCGGCGTGCAGGTCGACGCTCATCACGCGGTCGGCGCCGGCGACCTTCAGCATGTCGGCGATCAGGCGCGCCGAGATCGGCTCGCGACCGCGGCCCTTCTTGTCCTGGCGGGAATACGGGTAGTACGGGGCGACGACGGTGACGCGCTTGGCGGATGCCCGCTTCGCGGCGTCGAGCATGATGAGCGTCTCCATCAGCCACTCGTTCACCGGCTCGCCGAACGACTGCACGATGAACAGGTCGCACCCGCGGATCGACACCTCGAACCGCGCGTAGATCTCACCCGAGGCGAAGGTGCGGTGCTCGACGGGAGCGACCTCCTGCCCGAGCACGGCCGCCACCGCGCCGGTCAGTTCGGGGTGCGAACGCCCGCCCGCGACGACCAGTCGCTTCTTGGTCTTGGCGATCAGACCGGGGGCGACCCCGTTCTCACGATCCAGTGCCGCGCGCTTCTTCTTCTGGCCCATGAGTGCCCGCCCCTACTCCGCCGATCGTTCCCGGGCCGCCGCATCGGCTGCGCCCGTGCCTGCTCTGTTCTTCTCGACCCACCCGACGATGTTGCGCTGGGGGGCGACGCTCATGGCCAGCGCGCCGGCGGGGACGTCCTTGCGGACGACGGCGCCGGCGCCGGTCTTCGCACCTGCTCCCAGCCTAACGGGAGCCACGAGCACGGTGTGCGAGCCGGTGTGCACCTCGTCGCCGATCTCGGTGCGGTGCTTGTTGACGTCGTCGTAGTTGGCAGTGATCGTGCTGGCGCCCAGGTTCACGCCGCGGCCGATCGTGGCATCGCCCACGTACGACAGGTGCGGCACCTTGCTGCCCTCGCCGATCTGCGCGTTCTTCGTCTCCACGTACGCCCCGATCTTGCCGCCGGCACCGAGCACGGTTCCAGGGCGGAGGAACGAGAAGGGACCGACCGTGGCGTTCGCGCCGATCACGGCGAGGTTCGCGTCGGTGCGGCGCACGACGGCATCCTCACCCACCTCGCAGTCGACCAGGGTGGTGTCGGGGCCGATGACGGCCCCGGCGGAGATCACGGTGGCCCGCAGGATCTGCGTGTTAGGCAGGATCGTCACGTCGGGCGCGAGCTTGGCGTCATCGTCGATCCAGGTGGTCGCGGGGTCGATGATCGTCACGCCCTCGCGCTGCCAGTGCCGCACGATCCGCTGATTGAGCACGCGGCCCGCCTCGGCGAGCTGGGCGCGGTCGTTGACGCCGAACGTCGAGACGGCGTCGGATGCCCGCTCGGCGGCGACCTTCTCGGCGTCGCCGCGCAGCAGGCCGATCACGTCGGTGAGGTACATCTCGCCCTGCGCGTTGTTCTGGTCGACCCTGGCGAGCGAGCTGCGCAGTGCGCTCGCGCGGAACACGTACACGCCGGCGTTGATCTCGGTGACCGCGGCCTCGTCGGGCGTCGCGTCCTTCTGCTCGACGATCCGCTCGACCACACCGTCGGCCCCGCGGATGACACGGCCGTAGCCCGTGGGGTCGTCGAGGTGGGCGCTGAGCAGAGTGGCGGCGGCAGCGGCGGCCCGGTGCCCGGCGACCAGCGCCTGCAGCGTGTCGGCCTGCAGCAGCGGCACGTCACCCGAGAGCACGAGCACGTCGCCCTCGAAGTCGGCGGGCAGGGCGTCGAGCGCCACCTGCACCGCGCGTCCGGTGCCGGGGATCTCGTCCTGGTCGACCACCACGGCATCCGGGTAGTGCTCGGTCAGCGCGGCGACCACCTGATCGCGCTCGTGACGCACGACGACCTCGATGTGCTCGGCGGCCAGCGCCCGCGCCGTGGTGAGCACGTGCCCGACCAGCGGCCGGCCGCCGATCTCGTGCAGCACCTTCGGAAGGCGCGACTTCATGCGGGTGCCCTGCCCTGCGGCGAGCACGATGATGGCGAGTGGGGTGTTCGACATGCTCCGCCGCCAGGATTCGAACCTGAACCTCACAGCTCCAAAGGCTGTCGTGCTGCCGTTACACCACGGCGGACCACGGCCACCCGCACGCGCGCGGCCGCCTGACAAGTCTGCCACGTCCCGGCTGTGTCTCACGTCCCGACGCGACAGCGGCGGCACGCGATAATGGGTGCATGAGCGAGGCGGATGAGGTCGATCGCATCGTCGGCGCCTGGAACACCCAGCGACCCGACCTGGACTTCTCACCCCTCGAGGTGCTCTCCCGCATGGACCGGCTCTCGCGGCACCTCGACCGTGCCCGCCGCGAGGTGTTCCACCGCAGCGACATCGAGCCGTGGGAGTGGGATGTGCTCTCGGCGCTGCGCCGCGCCGGGGCCCCGTTCCAGCTGTCGCCGAAGCAGCTGCTGCAGCAGACCCTGGTCTCCAGCGGCACCATGACCAACCGCATCGACCGGCTGGTGGGGCGCCGGTTCGTGCGACGTGAGGCGGACCCCGCCGACGGCCGCAGCATCCTCGTCATCCTCACCGACGATGGCAGGATCCGCGTCGACGCCGCCATCACCCGCCTGGTGGATGCCGAGGCGGAGCTGCTGCGCGCGCTCCCCCGCGCCGACCGCGACCGGCTGGCGGCGCTGCTGCGCAAGCTGAGTCTGAGCTTTGATGCGTGATGGGTTTCGACACGTGATGGGCTTCGACACGTGATCGCCGGCGGTTCGTGATGGCGATGGCATCCCCGCTGCCGGTGCGCGACGGCGTCGGCGCGACCCGGCTGCATCTGCCGATGGACGGCCCGTGGCCGACGATCGGCGCCTACATGGCCGAGAGGTTCTTCCACCTCGATCCCGAGCGGCTGCTCAGCCGCTTCGACCGCGGCGAGATCGTCGCCCGTGACGGCACCGCCCTCACCCGTGAGACGCCGCTGGGCGCACACGAGTTCGTCTGGTACTACCGCGAACCGCCGGTCGAGCGCGAGATCCCGTTCGAGGTCGAGGTGCTGCATCAGGACCGTGATCTGGTCGTCGCCGACAAGCCGCACTTCCTGCCGACGACGCCGGGCGGCAAGTACGTGCAGAACTCGGCGCTGGTGCGACTGCGCAACCAGCTCGGGATCCCCGAGCTCACGCCGATCCACCGCCTCGACCGCGCGACCGCCGGACTGCTGATGTTCTCAGTGCGGCCCGAGACCCGCGGCGCCTACCAGCTGCTGTTCGAGCGCCGCACGGTCGAGAAGGTGTACGAGGCCGTCTCGGCGCTGCCGGACGAGTGGGATCCGGCATCCCCCGCCCTGGGCGGCCATCCGTTCCCGATCGTCTACCGCAACCACATCGAGAAGCTGCGCGCGAACGTCTGCGTGAGGGTGGATGCCGGACGCGAGCCGAACTCCGAGACGCTGATCGAGCTGATCGGCGCCGACGACCGCGTCGTGCACACCCTGCTCCGTCCGCACAGCGGACGGATGCACCAGCTGCGCGTTCATCTGGCAGCGCTCGGCGCGGGCATCCTGAACGACGGCTTCTACCCCGAGCTGCTGCCCGAGGCGCCCGACGACTTCGACCGGCCCCTGCAGCTGCTCGCCCGCGAGCTGCGCTTCACCGACCCGCTCAGCGATGCGCCACGCGAGTTCGTCACGCAGCGGACGCTGCAGAACGCACCGGTCGCATGACGGGGCGCCGGGTGCGCACACGCGGCCGGCGTCACCGACCGCCCAACCCGTTCATGGCCGACTGGATGGCCACGGCCGCAGCCCCCCGCGCCCAGGCGCGGAATCCGGAACGGTCGACATGGATCTCGACCGGCTCCGCGTCCGGATCGCGCCCCTCGGCGATCGCCGCCCGCACCTCCTCCTCGACGATGGAGAACAGCTCGACCCCCTCACCCGCCAGGACGACGGCCGGCTGCAGCGAGAGGTTGACGGCCAGCGCGATCATGCGCCCCAGCGCCGTGCCCGCGGCTGCCACGACGCTGCGTGCAGCCGGCTCCCGATCGGCGGCCCTTCGCAGGACCTCGTCATAGGTGACCGGCTCACCGGACGCAGCCGAGACCTGCCTCTCGATCGAGGCCGAGGTCAGCATCGCCTGCGCGCACCCGCGGTGCCCCGCCGTACAGAGCGGACCGTACGGATCCAGGGGGATGTGCCCGCCCGTGCCGACAGTGGAGTCGGGCGTGCGCACCACGCGCCCGTCGACGACGAGTCCGTAGCCGACGCCGGCACCCACCGTGATGGTCACGAAGCCGGGCAGCCCTCGCCCTGCTCCGAACCAGCGCTCGGCCTCCGTCAACGCCACGAGGTCGTTCTCGAGGACCACCGGCACCTGCAGCTTCGACTCCAGACGCATCGCGAGATCCACATTCCCCCAGCCCAGGAACGGCGCATGGCGCACGACTCCGTCGCGCACGCTGCCACCGAGGCTCACCCCGATGCCGGTGAGCGAGTCGACCGCGAGGGCGTCGACCGCCTCTTCGATCCGCGTCTCGACCGCCTCGGGCCGCTTGTCTGTCAGTGGTCGCGCCCAGTCCGAGACGACGTCGGCGCGGATGTCGGTCCCGACGGCGTAGAGATGATCACCGGTCAGCTTGATGCCGATGAACCGGCCGAGGTCCGGGGCGATGTCGAGTGGTCGCGACGGCCTTCCCACTGTGCCGTCCAAGACGTCACCGAGCTCGACGAGCACTCCCCCGTCGATCAGCGGCTTCGCAATCCGGGTCAGGCTCGCGGGCGACAGCCCGAGCCGCGAGGTCAGTTCACGTCTCGACAGCGGACCGTGGATCAGCACGGCCCGAGCCAAGGCTGCTTCGTTGTCGCCCATTCGCGCCCCTTTCGAGCCGATTGCTTCCAGTCTGGCACGAATCCGTCAACCCGAGCACGCAGAAACCCCGACGAACACGTCATTGACAGCATATTTATTTCCGTGCTAGAACTAATTCATGCTCGCCACCGACCCTGACGTCACGACCCCGCTGCACCAGGGCTCGACGATGCCCCCGGTGGTGCATCTGCGCAACGGGGGCACCAGCCTGGTCGTCGATCTGACGGCACATCCCAACCCCGCGATCGTCCACTGGGGTGCCGACCTCGGTGACGCCTCGGAGCGAACACTCGAGTCGCTCGCCGTCGCCGCACGCCTGCAGCGTGTCTCCGGCGGCCTCGACGCGACCGCACGGCTCACCGTGGCCCCCACGGATGCCGGCGGCTGGCTCGGCACGCCGCCCCTCGAAGGTCATCGCAACGGTGCGAGCACCAGCGCCCTGCTCACCCTGAACGGGATCGAGCACGATGGCGCCGCCGTGCTCATGCACCTGGTCGACGATGAGAACGCCCTGACACTTGATGTGCGCCTCTCGGTCGGATCGGCGGGACTGGTCCGCGCGGGAGTGACCCTGACGAACACGGGAATGACCGAATACACCGTGCAGACCCTGCAGGCGATGCTGCCGGTGCCCTGGGATTCCACCGAGATCCTCGATACGACGGGGCGGCACCTGCGGGAGCGCACGTCGCAGCGCCATACGATGACCTTCGGCAGCTATGTGCGCGAGAGCCGGCGAGGTCGCCCTGGAGCGGATGCGACGCTGCTGCTCGCGGCCGGTCGTCCGGGATTCGGCTTCGAGCATGGCCAGGTCCACGCCGTTCATCTCGCCTGGAGCGGCAACCAGCGGGTTCTCGCCGAACGCGGGACCACCGGCGAAGTGTTCCTCGGCGGAGGCGAGCTCTTCGGTCCGGGAGAAGTGACCCTGGCCCCCGGAGAGCGACTCGCCGCGCCGGAGCTGATCGGCTCGTGGGGCGACGGCCTGAACGAACTGGCCGGTCGCTTCCACGACGAGTGGCGCGCCCGCCCCCAGCATCCGCGTCGCCCCCGCCCGATCACGCTGAACACCTGGGAGGCGGTCTACTTCGACCACTCACTCGCGCGGCTGACCGCGCTCGCCGACGCGGGCGCACGACTGGGAGTCGAACGATTCGTCCTCGATGACGGCTGGTTCCGTCATCGCCGCGACGACACGGCAGGGCTGGGCGACTGGTACGTCGATGACGGCGTCTGGCCGCAGGGACTGCACCCGCTGACCGACCACGTCACCGGCCTCGGAATGGAGTTCGGACTGTGGTTCGAACCCGAGATGGTCAACCCCGACAGCGACCTGGCACGCGCGCACCCCGACTGGCTGCTGCGCGGGCGAGAGACTCTTCCGCCCTCGGCCCGTCAGCAGCAGGTGCTGAACCTCGCCCACCCTGACGCGTACGACTATCTGTTCACGCGTATCAGCGCGATCCTCACCGAGTACCCCATCTCGTACATCAAGTGGGATCACAACCGCGATCTGGTGGATGCCGGCTCCGGCCCGAACGGTGCACGCCGGGTGCATGCACACACGCTGGCCGTGTACCGCCTGATCGACGCGCTCAAAGCGGCCCATCCGGGTCTGGAGATCGAGAGCTGCGCCTCGGGCGGCGCTCGCGTCGACCTCGGCATCCTCGACCGCACCGACCGCATCTGGGTCAGCGACTGCCTCGACCCGGTCGAACGCCTCGAGAACCAGCGCTACACCGGGCTGGTCGTGCCCCCCGAGATGATGGGGATGCACCTGACCACCCCGCACGTGCACTCGACGGAGCGCACCGTGCCGCTCACGATGAGCGGTGCGGTCGCCCTCTTCGGCCACTTCGGCATCGAGTGGGACGTGAGCGCCCTGTCGGATGCGGATGCCGCCACCGTTGCCGATTGGGTCGCGCTGGCCAAGTACGTGCGCCCCGTGGTCGCCACAGGGCGCGTCGTGAACGTCGACGTCGCCGACCCCGGACTCGACGTGCGCGGCGTGGTCTCGGCCGATCAGAGCACGGCGTTCTTCACGATCTCGCAGACACAGACGCTGATCTCCTCGCCCACCGGGCGCATCCGCCTGCCGGGCCTGGTCGACGGGCACGAGTACCGTCTTCGCGTCATCACGCCCGGCGGCGTGGTGACCGAACCCGCACAGTCCCCGTTGGAATGGGCGCACCACGACACCGTCCTGACCGGACGCCAGCTCGGCGCCGTCGGCGTGCGTCCCCCCGTTCAACATCCGCAGCAGTCCGTCGTCGTCGCCCTTACACGCGTCTAGACCCGGCTACCCACCAGCGCAAGGAGGCGCACATGAGAAAGCGTCTGATCCGCACCACAGCGGCTATCGGCATCGTCGGGCTCGCCGCTCTCAGCGGCGGGTGCGCGGCGAACCCCGCCGGCGAGGTGACCACCCTCGACTTCTTCCAGTTCAAGGGCGAGGCGCTGGGCGATTTCAACGACATCATCGCCGATTTCGAAGCCGAGAACCCCGATATCAAGGTGGTGCAGAACCAGGTCGCCGATTCGGAGACGCTGATCCGCACGCTGCTGGTGAAGAACAGCACACCGGATGTCATCACCCTCAACGGCAACGGCAGCTTCGGCAGGCTCGCCGAGGCCGGCGTCTTCTACGACTTCTCCGACGAGCCCGTGCTCGAGACCATCAACCCCGGGGTGCAGGAGATCCTCGCCCAGCTGGGCAACGCCCCCGGCGAGGTCAACAGTCTCGGCTACGTCAACAACGCCAACGGCATCATCTACAACCGCCAGATCTTCGCCGAACAGGACCTCGACGTACCCGAGACCTGGGACGAACTGATCGCGCTGTGCGACACGCTCGTCGAGCGGGGCATCACCCCGTTCGCGACCTCACTGGCCGAGAACTGGACGGCGATGCCCTCGTGGAACGGGATCGGCGCCTACTACAGCCAGGACGACTTCTTCGACGCGATGCGCGCCGAAGGCGAGAACGTCGGCCCCGACTCGGCGGTGTCGTTCGAGAAGGACTTCCCCGATGCGATGGCGCAGCAGGCACAGCTGTTCGAGTACTCGCAGGACGGATACCGCGGCGCGTCGTACGACGACAGCACCTCGTTGTTCGCGCAGGGCGGTGCCGCGATGATGTTGCAGGGCATCTGGGCGCTCAGCCCGGTCAAGGCCGCGAACCCCGACATCGATGCCGCGATCTTCCCGTACCCCGTGCCCGCCGACCCCGACGATCGGATGCTGGTCTCCGGCGTCGACGTCACCGTCACGATGGCCAGGGACACCCCGCACCGCGAGGAGGCACTGCGCTTCATCGAGTACCTGTTCCAACCCGATGTGATCGAGAGTTTCGCCGCCTCGCAGACGATGGTGCCCTCGGTCATCGGCGCGTCGCTGAGTGACGACCCGGCACTGCAGTCGATCGCTCCGTACTTCGACGCCGGGCGCATCACCGGGTTCATCGACCACCAGGTTCCCCCGGCGATCCCGCTCACCGGCATCGTGCAGCAGTTCCTGTACGACGGCGACGCCACCGGTGCGCTGCGCACTCTCGACAACGAGTGGCGCAAGGTCGCCGCGCGTACGATCACCCCGACGGAGGACTGAGATGGCCACGCTCACCGCACCTGCCCCGCCCGCTCGCGAATCATCGCCATCACGGCGACGCAGCCGGCTGGCCCCACGTGGCTACTACTGGTTCGTCTGGCCGGCGGTGATCGCCTTCGCCGCGTTCCACACGCTGCCCGTCATCATCGGCGTGTTCTTCAGCTTCACGAACTACGCCGGATACGGCACCTGGGACTTCGTGGGGTTCGCGAACTACGCGAACATCTTCCGCGACGACCGCGTGCTGCAGGCCTACGGGTTCTCGTTCCTGTTCGCCATCGTCGCGACGGTGCTGACCAACGCGATCGCGCTCGCGATCGCGATGGGACTCAACGCCAGGATCCGGGCCCGCAACTTCTGGCGCGGCGTCTACTTCGTGCCGTACATCCTGGCCGTCCTCGTCGTCGGGTACGTCTTCCAGTTCCTGTTCTCCAACTCGCTGCCGAAGATCCTCTCCGGCATCCCGCTGTTCGCCGACAACATCCTCACCGACCCCACCTGGGCATGGACGGCGATCGTGGCGCTGGCGGTCTGGCAGGCCTGCGCGTTCGCGATCATCATCTACCTGGCGGGGCTGCAGACCATCCCGGGTGAGCTGTACGAGGCCGCCGCCATCGACGGGGCGAGCACGGCCCGTCAGTTCCGCTCGATCACCTTCCCGCTCATCAGCGCGTTCTTCACGATCAATGTCGTGCTCAGCCTGAAGAACTTCCTGCAGGTGTTCGACCCGATCGTCGCCCTCACCAACGGCGGCCCGGGCACATCCACCGAATCCGTCACGCTGTTGATCTTCCGCGGCGGCTTCACCGGCGGCGAGTTCGCCTACCAGACGGCGAACGCCGTGCTCTTCTTCATCGTGATCACGCTCGTCTCACTCTTCCAGTTCCGGGTCCTTCAGCGCAGAGAGGCCGACTTCTGATGTCCGACTCCACCACAATGCCTCACACGAACGACGCCACCCGTGCGGTCGTCATTCCCCGCCGACGTCGCGAGCCAGGCGGCGACCCCGCCGACACGCGACGCACGAACTGGTGGGCGACCGCACTCATCGCCGTCTGCTCGCTGACGGTGTTCATCCCGCTCTACCTGTCGGTGTCGGTCGCACTGAAGACGCCCGAGCAGCTGGCATCCGGCACGGGTTTCGAACTGCCCTGGCCGATCAACTGGCAGAACTTCGCCGTCGCGTGGGAACGCACCGACTACCCACGGGTGCTGCTGACCACGGCGATCATCACGGCGGGCTCGGTCGTGTTCACGCTGCTCACGAGCTCACTGGTCAGCTACGCGCTGGCGCGCAACCTGCACCGGCCGTTCTTCAAGGGCGTGTTCTACTACCTGCTCGCCGCACTGTTCATCCCGTTCCCGATCATCATGCTGCCGCTGGTGAAGCAGACGTCGCTGCTGGGCCTGGACAACCCGGCGGGGATGATCATCCTGTACACGATCTACGGCCTGAGCCTGAACATCTTCATCTACACGGCGTTCATCCGCTCGATCCCGATCGAGCTCGAGGAGGCCGCGCGCATGGACGGCGCATCGACGTGGCGCGTGTTCCGCCAGATCGTGTTCCCGCTGCTCATGCCGATGAACGCCACAGTCGGGATCCTGACCTGCGTGTGGGCGTGGAACGACTTCATCATGCCGCTGGTCGTGCTGACCTCGCCCTCCGATCGCACACTCTCGCTCGCGCAGTACGTGTTCCAGGGACAGTACAACACCGACTACACGGTCGCCTTCGCGTCATACCTGATGGCGATGGCACCGCTGCTGATCGTCTACATCTTCTCGCAGCGATGGGTCATCTCGGGCGTGATGCGAGGCTCGATCAAGTGATCCCCGGGGTGGGCTTCGGTCACCGGTCGGGCATCAGCGCCGCATGATGACGCGTGCCAGTCTCGTGCCCAGCAGCTGCACGAGGTGCACGAACACGACGATCAGGATGATCGCCGCCCACATCACGACCGGCTCGAACTTGCGGAAGCCGTAGATCTGGGCGAACGCGCCGAGGCCGCCACCGCCGATGAGCCCTGCCATCGCGGTCATGTCGATCAGGGCCACGACGATGAAGGTGTAGCCGAGGATCAGCGGGCCCAGGGATTCGGGGATCGCGACGGTGAACAGGATCCGCCACGGCCCCGCGCCCATCGATCGGGCCGCCTCGATCACGCCGGGCGAGACCGAGACGAGGTGCTGCTCGACGATGCGGCCGATCGCGAAAGCAGCCGCGATTCCGATCGCGAAGGCTCCGGCGGTGGTGCCGATGCCGATGCCGATCACGGCGCGCGTCACCGGCTGCAGCACCGCGATGAAGATCACGAACGGAATCGGCCGGAAGAAGTTCACCAGCAGCTCGAGGATGCCGTTGACGAGCCGGTTCGCCATCAGACCACCCGGACGGGTCACGTACAGGCCGATGCCGATCAGCGTGCCGAGGATGCCGGCCAGCACGAGCGCGTAGGTCGTCATGTACAGCGTCTCGAGCGCGGCATCCCAGAACTCGGGCCACAGTTCGTTGAGGCGATCCATCAGGCGGCCCCTTCCTGGATCTCAGTGACCGTCGCGTGGGACCGGATCTTCTGCAGGGTCGCGTCGACCGCGGCATCCGCCCCTCTGATCGCCAGGGTGAGGTGACCGAAGGCGCGACCGCGGATGTCGTTGATGCCGCCGTAGACGAGCTCGAAGCCGAGTCCGGCCTCGGCGAGGTCGACGAAGACCTGTGCCTGCGACGAGTCGCCGTCGCGGAACGAGAACGTGACCAGTCGCCCCTCGTGGCGCGCGCGCAGCGCGGCGCTCTCGACAGGCGACGGGATGCCCTTGATGACCGTGCCGACGAAGCGCTGCGAGGCGGGGTTCTGCGGGTCGGAGAAGACCTCGAACACGTCGCCCTGCTCGATCACCCGGCCGTGCTCCATGACGGCGACCTTCGTGGCGATCGTCTGGATGACGTCCATCTCGTGCGTGATGACGATGATCGTGACGCCCTGCTCTTCGTTGACCCGCTTGAGCAGCGCGAGCACCTCGTGCGTGGTCTGCGGGTCGAGTGCGCTCGTCGCCTCGTCCGCCAGCAGGATTGCGGGGCGGGTGGCCAGTGCCCTGGCGATCCCGACGCGCTGCTTCTGTCCACCCGAAAGCTGCTCGGGATACGCCTTGGCCTTGTCGGCGAGACCGACGAAGCGCAGCAGTTCATCGACCCGCGCGTCGATGTCGGCCTTCGACCAGCCGGCGAGCTTCAGCGGATAGGCGATGTTCGCCTTCACGGTCTTCGACGAGAACAGGTTGAACTGCTGGAAGATCATGCCGATGCCGCCGCGCACCCGACGCAGTTCGCGTTCACTCAGCGCGGTGATGTCGACGCCGTCGACGTGGATCGTGCCGCGGGTGGCGGGCTCCAGCGCGTTGACCAGCCGCACCAGCGTCGACTTTCCGGCCCCGGAATAGCCGATGATGCCGAAGATGTCGCCACGATCTATATCGAGCGACACGTCGTCGACCGCGATCACCTCCGCACCGCCCTTGGCTGCGGGCGGGTACGTCTTGGTGACGTCGGTGAGGCTCACGATTGTCATCTGCTTCTCCTTGTGAGCGCGGGAATCGGGCGGCGCAGGATGCGCACCGCCCGATTCTCTCGCAGTCAGTCTCCGAGCGGGCTCAGCCCTGCGCCGCGGTGTCCTCCTCGACCTTGGCCAGCGACTCCTCGAGATCGGCGACCGGCGTCTGCAGCGGGACGATGGTGTTGCCGGATGCCTCGAGCAGGCCCTCCTGCACGGCCTCGTCGGTCTGGAAGATCTCGACCAGCTTCAGGTAGGTCTCGTTGTCCTTGTCCTCGGCGCGCGAGGCGAAGATGTTCACGTACGGCAGAGCGTTGGGGTCGCTCGGGTCGTCCTGTGCGATGGCGTCCTCGAACTTCAGGCCGGCCTGCGTGACGAAGTCGTTGTTGATGATGGCCGCGGCCACGTCGGGCAGCGAGTTCGGGATCAGCGCCGCCTCGAGCGCGATCACCTCGACCTTGGACTTGGCCTCATCGATGTCGGAGAGATCGGAGAAGATCGTGCCGCCGCTCGTGAGCTCGATGAGTCCGGCGGACTGCAGCACGAGCAGGGCGCGCGCCTGGTTCGACGCGTCGTCGGGAACGGCGACCTTCTCGCCCTCCTCGATGTCGGCGACGTCGTCGACCTTCTGCGAGTACAGACCCAGCGGGTAGATGCCGGTCGACCCGATCGGCGTGAGGTCCTCGCCAGAGGCGACGTTGTAGCCGGCCAGGTACACGATGTGCTGGAACTGGTTCAGATCGAGCTCGCCCTCCGTCAGCGCGGGGTTCGGCTGCTCGTAGGAGCCGAAGTCGACCAGCTCGACGTCGATGCCCTCGGCGGCGGCGGCCTCGACGAATGCGGGCCACTGCGGATCGCTCTTGCCGACGACGCCGATGCGGACGGTCTCGTTCTCGGCCGATCCGGCGTCACCGCCGTCCGCGGCGGGTGACGAGGCGCATCCGGCGAGGGACACGATGAGCGCGGTCGCTGCTGCGGCGACTGCGAGGGTGGTGGTGCGGCGGGACATCTCGGGTCTCTTCCTCTCGTGGGGACTCGAAAACCGTATGCTCCGGGCACACGCGCCCAGTAATCAGCGCGTCATATTACGTCACAGCGAACGCGATGTGAGTAATCTTCGCGCCGCAGCGCTCTTCCGCAGTGTCTCAGCCCAGCTGCTCGGTGAGCTCGAACCAGCGAAGCTCGAGCTCTTCGATCTCGTCCTGCTGCGCCTGGATCTGCTGCATCTTCTCGCCGAGACCCGCGTAATCGGCCTGGTCGTGATCAGCGAGGGCGTGCTTGGCCCGATCGACCTGGTCGTTGAGCTTCTGCATCTTGCGTTCGAGCGCGGAGAGCTCCTTCTGCGCGGAACGGAGATCGGCTCCCGAAAGAGCAGGGGCAGACGGCTCTCCGCCGCGTCGCGTCTCGCCTCGCTCGCTCGACGACCGTGGTGCGGCGGTCTGCGCCGCACGCAGTCGCAGGTACTCGTCGATGCCACCGGGCAGGTGGCGCAGCCGGCCGACCCCGTCGGCGCCTGCGAGCACGGCGTACTGCTGGTCGGTGACCCGCTCGAGGAAGTAGCGGTCGTGGCTGACGACGAGCAGCGTGCCCGGCCACGAGTCGAGCAGATCCTCGATCGCGGCGAGCATGTCGGTGTCCATGTCGTTGGTCGGCTCGTCGAGGATCAGCACGTTCGGCTGGTCGAGCAGCACCAGCAGCAGCTGCAGGCGACGCTGCTGACCTCCGGAGAGGTTCTTGACCGGGGTGGAGAGCTGTGCCGAGGTGAAGCCGAGCCGTTCGAGCAGCTGGCCCGGGGTCAGGTCCTGCGCTTTGGAACCGGCGCCGAACGTGTACGAGGTGCGCAGGCCGTTGATCACGGTGCGCACGGGATCGTTCCAGTGCTGCTCGAGCTCGTCGATCCGCTGGGTGAGGGTGCGCACCTGCACGGTCTTGCCGCGTTTGACACGGCCGCTGGTGGGCTCGACGGTGCCGGCGACGAGACCGAGCAGCGTCGACTTGCCCGCGCCGTTGACACCGAGGATGCCCGTGCGCTCCCCCGGCGCGATGCGCCACTCGACGTCCTTGAGCACTTCACGATCGCCGTAGCTCACCCCGGCATCCAGCAGGTCGACGACGTCCTTGCCGAGGCGGGCGACGGCGAGCGACTGCAGCGAGACCGTGTCGCGGATCGGCGGCTCATCGGCGATCAGCGCGTTGGCCGCGTCGATGCGGAACTTGGGCTTGCTGGTGCGCGCCGGGGCGCCGCGGCGCAGCCACGCGAGCTCCTTGCGGGCGAGGTTCTGGCGCTTCGCCTCGGACGCGGCGGCCATGCGGTCGCGCTCGACCCGCTGCAGGATGTATGCCGCATACCCGCCTTCGAAGGGCTCGACGATGCGGTCGTGCACCTCCCAGGTGGCGGTGCAGATCTCGTCGAGGAACCAGCGGTCGTGCGTCACGACCAGCAGAGCGCCAGCGGTCTTCGCCCAGCGCGACTTCAGATGCCCGGCCAGCCAGGTGATCGCCTCGACATCGAGGTGGTTGGTCGGCTCGTCGAGGGCGATGACGTCCCAGTCGCCGGCGAGCAGCCGCGCCAGCGAGACCCGGCGGCGCTGGCCGCCGCTCAGTGCGCTCACCGGGGCATCCCACTCCAGGTCGCCGACGAGACCGGCGATGACGTCGCGGATCTTCGCATCCCCCGCCCACTCGTGCTCGGGGGTGTCGCCGACCACCGCTCCGCCGACGGTCAGCGAATCATCGAGCGTGTCGGCCTGGTCGAGCACGCCGATGCGCGTGCCACCGCGGACGGTCACGCGACCGGCATCCGGCTCCTTCCTGCCCGCGAGCATCGCGAGCAGGCTCGACTTGCCGTCGCCGTTGCGCCCGACGATGCCGATCCGGTCCCCCTCCTCGATGCCGAGGGTGACGGAGTCGAAGACGACGCGAGTGGGGTATTCGAGGTGGAGCCCTTCGGCTCCGAGCAGATGTGCCATGTCGTCTCCAGGGTAGTCGCGTCGCACGCACGAGCCGCCCGCACCCCGAGGGGAACGGGCGGCCGGTGCGCAGCGACGCGGAGTCGTTACTGGTACGACTCGACGATCTCGAGCAGGTTCGGCACGTTGGCGTAGGCCTCGGCGGCGTTGTCCTTCGTGACGATGACGGGGTCGAGCAGGTACGACGGAACGATCTTCATGCCGTTGTCGTACTGCTCGGTGTCGTTGACGTCGACGTCGGTGCCCTCCTGCAGCTGGCCGACCATCTTGATGGCCTGCTCCACGAGCAGCGCGGTGTCCTTGTTGATCGTGGAGTACTGCACGCCCTCCATGATCGACTTGACCGACTCCACCTCGGAGTCCTGACCGGTGACGACCGGGATGTCCTTGCCGGCCTGCTGCACGGAGGTCAGGATGGCGCGGGCGAGCGTGTCGTTCGGCGAGAGCACACCGTCGATGACCGTGTCACCGCCGTACGTCGAGGTGATCAGGGTGTCCATGCGGTTCTGCGCGTTCTCGGCCAGCCAGCCCTCGGTGGCCGTCTGCCCGATCTCGGTCTGACCGGATGCCACGACGAGCGTGCCGTCGTCGATCTTCGGCTGCAGCACGTCCATCGCGCCGTCGAAGAAGACGGCCGAGTTCGCGTCGTCCGGCGAGCCGGAGAACAGCTCGATGTTGTACGGCGCCTCGTGGCCGGCGTTCGCCTCCAGCCCGTCCAGCAGCGCCTGCCCCTGCAGCTGGCCGACCTTGAAGTTGTCGAAGGCGACGTAGTAGTCCACCGCCTCGGTGTTCTCGATCAGGCGGTCGTAGGCGATGACGTAAGCACCGGCGTCCTTCGCCGCCTGCACCTGGGTGGCCAGTTGCTTGCCGTCCTTGGCGCCGATGATGATGACCTTCGCACCGCCGGTGACCATCGCCTGGATCTGGTTCTGCTGCTCTGCCACCGTGTTGCTCGCCGGGGCGTACTGAACGTCGGCCTTGAAGCCGGCCTCCTCCAGCCCGTCGGTGAACAGCTGCCCGGCCAGCACCCAGTTCTCACTGGTCTTGTCCGGAAGGGCGACGCCGATGGTCGCCCCGGCCTCGAAGCCCGCGGCCTCCTCGCCGCCGGTGTCACCGCCGGTTCCGCCGCCGCGCTGCGCGCCCGAGCAGCCTGTGAGGGCCAGTGCACCTGTGACGACCAGCGCTGTCGCCGCTACTGCGATTCTCTTCATGCGATCACTTTCTCTCAAGGTGTCAGGGCCGCCCGCGCTCAGCGCGAGGACGGCTCCCTTGTCCCGTTCGCGCCGTCGGCGACGGGGGTCTGCAGGGTCGACGAGCCGAAGTCATCGGTTCGGGCTCGGCGACGGGTGAGGAATCCGATGAGCGAGGGACGTCCCTGCTGCTTGTTCCACACGTCGATGCCGACGGCGAGCAGCAGCACGAGGCCCTTGACCATCGAGACGACATCGGCCGACAGGCCGAGCAGCGCCATCCCGTTGTTGAGGAAGGCCATCACGAGACCGCCGATGATCGAGCCGATCACCGTGCCGATCCCGCCCGACACGGCAGCGCCGCCGATGAACACCGCCGCGATCGCGTCGAGCTCCCACATGTTGCCGTCGCCGGGGCCGGAGGCCTGCGAGCGGGCGACGAAGATCATCCCGGCGAGCGCGGCCAGCACCGACATGTTCGTGATGACGAAGAAGTCGACCCAGCGGTCCTTCACGCCGGACAGCCGTGCCGCCTGCCGGTTGCCGCCGACCGCATAGATGTGCCGGCCGAAGATCGTGTTGCGGGTGATGAAGGTGTACAGGATCACCAGTGCGAGAAGGATCAGGCCCGAGATCGGGAAGCTCGTGCCCGGACGCCCGGTGGCGAACAGCCAGCCGGCGCCGAGGATGACGGCAGACAGCACGACGACCTTCGTGGTCGCGACCCACGTGGGCGCGACCTCCGCCCCCATCTTCCGCTGGCTGCGCCGGGTGCGCAGCTCGTAGACGACCACCCAGGCGACTGCGACGAGGGCGAGGATCATCGTCGGCACGTTGAAGTTCATCCCGGGAATCGGGACCTCGGGCATGTACCCGGCGCCGATCACGACGAACTCCTTGGGCACCGGGACGGTGGTCGACTGCCCGATGAACTGGTTCGCGCCGCGGAAGAACAGCATTCCCGCCAGCGTCACGATGAAGGCCGGCACGCCGACATACGCCACCCAGAACCCCTGCCACGCGCCCACCAGAGCACCTACGACGAGCCCCAGCACGATCGCCCAGGGCCAGGGAAGGCTCCATTCGGTCATCGCCTTGGCGACGATGATGCCGGTGAAGGCCGCCACCGATCCGACCGACAGATCGATGTGCCCCATGATGATGACCATCACCATCCCGATCGCGAGGATCAGGATGAACGAGTACTGGTTGATCACGTTGATGAGGTTGTTCGGTGACAGCGTGGCGCCGTTCGGATTGCGCATCATCGTGACGACCTGGAAGAACAGCACGATCACCAGCAGGCTGCCCAGGATGCCGAATTGACGCAGCGACGAGGTGCCGTTGCCGCCGAGCATCTGCTTGATGTCGCCGAAGTGGAAGCCGCGCTTCCCCGTGTCGGTCGTGGTCGTGCTCACGTCGACCCGCTCCGCTCTCTCAGTTCGTGCCATGCGCATTCGCCTTCTGGTTCGTGGAGGTCATGCTGCGCATGAGCGCCTCCGGTGTGGCCTGGTCCGCGGGGATGCAGTCGGTGACGCGCCCCTCGAAGATTGTGTAGATGCGGTCGGAGATGCCCATCAGCTCCGGCAGCTCGCTCGAGATCACGATGACGCCCTTCCCCTGCGAGGCGAGCTCGTTGATGATCGAGTAGATCTCGTACTTCGCGCCGACGTCGATGCCTCGGGTGGGCTCATCGAGGATCAGCAGGTCGGGATCGGTGAACATCCACTTGGCGAGCACGACCTTCTGCTGGTTGCCGCCGGAGAGCTTCGAGACGCCCTCGTCGACGGTCGGGGTCTTGATGCGCAGCGCCTTGCGGTAGCGTTCCGAGACCGCGTACTCCTCGCGATCGTCGACCACGCCCCGTCGGGCGATCTTCGACAGCTTCGCCGAGACGATCGAGCGCTTGATGGTGTCGAGCAGGTTCAGGCCCAGCACCTTGCGGTCCTCGCTGACGTAGGCCAGTCCGTGCCGGATCGCCGACGCGACGTCGGGCAGCACGATCTCCTGTCCGTCTTTGACGAGCGTGCCGCTCTGGTAGATGCCGTAGGACCGCCCGAAGACGCTCATCGCGAACTCGGTGCGCCCGGCTCCCATGAGCCCGGCGATGCCGACGACTTCACCTCGGCGCACGGTGAGGCTGGAGCCCTTGACGCTCATGCGCTCCGAGACGGTCGGATGCTGCACCCGCCAGTCGCGGACCTCGAAGAACACCTCGCCGATCTCCGGGGTGCGATCGGGGTACCGACTCTCGAGCGAGCGACCCACCATGCCGCGGATGATGCGATCCTCGCTGATCTCACCGCGGGTGATGTCGAGGGTCTCGACCGTGCGCCCGTCGCGGATGATGGTGATCTCGTCGGCGATCTGCTCGATCTCGTTGAGCTTGTGGCTGATGATGATCGACGCGATGCCCTTGGCCTTCAGACCGAGGATCAGATCGAGCAGGTGCTGCGAGTCGGACTCGTTCAGCGCTGCCGTGGGCTCGTCGAGGATGAGCAGCTTGACGTCCTTGTTGAGCGCCTTGGCGATCTCGATCAGCTGCTGCTTTCCGACGCCGAGGTGCTTGATGGCGATGTCGGGGTCCTCATCGAGGCCCACGCGCGCCAGCAGTTCGAGCGCACGGGTCTTCGCGGCCCGCCAGTCGATCGCGCCGAAGTGGGCGATCTCGTTGCCGAGGAAGATGTTCTCGGTGACGGAGAGCTCGGGGATCAGCGCCAGTTCCTGGTGGATGATCGCGATCCCGGCCTGTTCGCTGGCGGCGATGTCCCTGAAGCGCTGCTCCTGCCCGTAGAGCAGGATGTCGCCGTCGTAGCTGCCGAACGGGTACACCCCCGACAGCACCTTCATGAGCGTGGACTTGCCCGCGCCGTTCTCGCCGCAGATCGCGTGGATCTCGCCCGCCCTGACGGTGATCGACACGTCGGAGAGAGCCTTCACCCCGGGGAACTCCTTGGTGATGTTGCGCATCTCCAGGATGGGGGCTGACACGGTCGGCATCGTTGCTGTGGTGCTCACGGATCTTCCTCGCGATTCGACGGTCACGCGATGTGACCGTTCACATGATCACATTTCTAAGCCTTGGCATCCACCGCTGTCAAGTGCGACGGGCGACTGCGACCTCATCGTGATGAACTTGACTCGCGTGTGCGCAGGATCGGGTCGAGCGCGCCGAAGACCGGCACCTGCTCGCCGCGGATCTCGGCGAGCAGGATCGCCACCGCGCGCCTGCCCAGCTCGGTGAAGTCCTGGTGCACGGTCGTCAGCGTGGGGCAGACGTGCGCCGCCACCGGTATGTCGTCGAAGCCGACCACGCTCACGTCGCGCGGCACATCGATTCCGGCGTCGCGGAATCCGTGCATGAGCCCGATCGCCATCAGATCGTTCGCGGCGAACACGGCCGTGAAATCGCGTCTGCGCGCGAGCTCTCCCCCGGCGAAGTACCCGAAGTCGGCCGTCCAGTCGCCCCGGATCGGCGGGAACGTCGTCAGGTCGGCATCCCGCATCGCGTCGAGGTAGCCGCGCATCCGCGACTCGGCCTCGATCCAGTCCTGCGGACCGGCGAGGTGCAGGATCTCGGTGTGCCCCAGCGCGATCAGATGCTGCGTGACCAGCCGCGCACCGGTGAGCTGATCGGCGGAATGCGTGACCCCGTCCGACCCGGACGCGGTCTGCAGGCTGACGTAGGGCACGCCGATCGCCATCCCGCGCAGCACGTTGAACACGCGCACCTGCGGCGCCAGCGCGACGATGCCGCTGACCTGCTCGCGTGCCAGCTGACGGATCGCCTCGCCGATCGCCTCCGGCGTCGTCTCGGGGAGGTTCACAGTGGTCACCGAGTACCCCTCCGCGCGTGCGGCGTCCTCGATGCTCGCGATCGACGCCGTCGGCCCGAACTCGCCGACGGTGGCCGAGAGGATGCCGATGTTCGTCGTCCTGCTCGTCACCAGTGCGCGGGCAGCGCGGTTGGGGCGGTAGTCGAGCACCGAGATCGCATCGAGGACGCGGCTCTTGGTCTCGGGCCGGATGCTCGGGTGGTCGTTCAGCACCCTCGAGACGGTCTGATGCGAGACTCCGGCCAGACGCGCCACATCTCGGATGCTGGGCACCCGGGCGCGCTCGGAGGACTCAGCCATCGGAACGCCTCCCTCGGAATGTGCACGATCACATCAATAGTGCCATTATGCCGGGTCGGTGCCGGGCCATGCCGGTCAGCGGATGCGCCCGCGTCGGCGCACCACACTCTGCAGGGTGTCGCGCACCGGTGCGCCGAGGAAGAGTCCGAGAGACGCACCGGAGGCCAGCGCGAGTCCGATCGCTCCGGCCTGGAACAGCTCCGAGAATCCCAGGATCAGGCCTGTGACGTCGCCTTCGGCCTCCACGATGCCGAGCAGCCCGCGGTAGACCACCGATCCGGGCACCATCGGCACGATCGCCGCGGTCGTCACGGCGATGGAGGGGACGTGCAGACGGTGCGCCACGAGAGTGCCGACGAAGCTCGCGATCAGCGCACCGACGGCACTGGCCAGCGGCACGCCGATGCCGGCTGCGACAGCCGCGCTGAAGCCGCCCCAGGCGATGCTGCCCAGCAGCGCCGAGACGAGGATGGTGCGTCCGGCGGCGCCGTTCCATACGGCGACGGTGACGGCGATCAGCACGACTCCGGCGACCTGCATGGCCACCGGACCCAGCGTCGGCGGGTCCGTCGAGAGCGGGATGCCCAGACCGACGCGCTGCGCCAGCGAGACCCCGCCCACGATGCCGATGACGACTCCGAGAGTCAGCAGCGCGAGATCGAGGATGCGCCCGCCGGCGGTCAGCGCGAAGCCGTCGATCGCGTCCTGAGCGGCCGCCACCACCGACATCCCGGCGAGCATCAGCACGATCCCTGCCGCCACGATGATGCCGGGGCTCGCGTCGTCGAAGAGGGGGACACCGTTCACACGCAGGGCGTTCGCTGCGGCGGCGAACGCCGTCACCACCAGCGCTCCCCCGGCCTGCGAGAAGAAGAACGGCACGTGCATCCGCGCCATCCACCGCTGTGTCAGCGCGGCGCCGCAGGCGGCGAGCAGCGCCACCAGCGTCGTCATCCACGACGCCCCGTACAGCAGGCACACGCCGACGGCGAGCAGCCCCTGCGCCAGCACGATCACGGCGGGGCGATACCGGAACGGCGTGCGGCGGATGACGTGGAAGCGGATCCGCGCCTCGCCGAGGTCGAGCCCGGCCTCGATGTCGGCGACGAGGGCCTGCAGCTGCTGCAGCTTGGCATGGTCGGGCACCGGAGCGCGCACCACCCGGATCAGCGTGAACGGCAGGTCGGACTCATCGCCGTGGTACGAGACAGCGATCGAGTTGAAGGTGATGTCGACGTGCACCGGTCGGATGCCGAATGCCGCGGTGACCCGGGTGACCGAGAGCACCACCTCGTTGGCAGCGGCCCCGACGGCGATCAGCGCTTCGGCGATGCGCATCGACAGATCGATCACGCGACGCGCGTGCATCTCGTCGATCGACAGGATCGCCTGCGTCTCGGGGCGCGAGGCCGCGTCGACATGGATCGCCTCGGCGATGCGCACACGCCAGTTCTTCCGTGCAGCCATCACCCCATCCTCACAGGATGCTCGGCCACGGCTCAACCCATCAGTCGGGCGCCCGCCACGGGGCCGTGCACGTGCAGCGCGGTGCGGCCGGTCGCCTGCAGCTCCTGCTGCACCGTGCGGGCGACGTCGGGGCCCGCACAGAGGAAGGCGATCGTGGGTCCGGATCCCGACACGATGCCCGACAGCGCGCCGAACCGCACTCCGTCGGCGAGCGCGAGCTCGAGATCGGGCCGGCCGTCGATCGCGGCCCGCTCGAGGTCGTTGAACATCACCGGGGCGAGCGCCGTGGCATCCCCCGCGCGCAGCGCCTGCAGCACCGCGACGGGCACGTCCAGCGACAGCGGGGGGGCATCGGCGAGCGCCTCGCCGTGCGCGCGCAGCGCGTCGAGGCGGCCGTAGATCTCGGGGGTCGAGAGACCGTCGGCGCTGGTCACCAGCACCCAGTCGAATCGTCCCCGTGCCAGTGCCGGTGTCAGCTCGTCGCCGCGTC
Organism: Microbacterium bandirmense; assembly: GCF_037204185.1. NCBI lineage: Bacteria > Bacillati > Actinomycetota > Actinomycetes > Micrococcales > Microbacteriaceae > Microbacterium > Microbacterium bandirmense. Next base: position 165,026 of record NZ_JBBDGM010000006.1, read on the forward strand.
CGGCACCCAACGCGGTACCCCCGTGCAGTGCGAAGGGCACGTCGGCACCCAGTCGGGTGGCGAGCTCGTGCAGGCCGTGCACACCCAGTTCGGTGCCCCACAGGGCATCGCAGGCCACCAGCGCCGCCGCGGCGTCGGCCGAGCCGCCGCCCATCCCGCCCGCGACGGGCACCCCCTTGCGGATCTCGAGATGCACGCCAGTGGTGACCCCTGCCGTCTGCGCCAGCAGCTTCGCCGCCCGCATGGCCAGATTGCGGTCGTCGGTGGGCACATCGCCGACGTCCACATCACCGTGGATCTCGAGCGAGAAGCCGTCGGACGGGTGGGCGTAGACGTCCTCGTACAGCGACACCGCCTGGAAGACCGTGGCGAGCGAGTGGTAGCCGTCGTCGTGCCTGGGCCCGACGCCCAGGTACACGTTGATCTTCCCCGGGGCGCGCACGTGCACGGCATCCGCCGATCGTGCCGTGCTCACTTCGACTCACTCCGCTCGCTCAGTACACCGCATCGCGATTCCCCGATCCTGATCACAGGTCCGACGACACGGCCCACAGGTTCACATCGATACCGTGCGAGAGCGCATCGATCGCGGTCAGCTCCTCGTCACTGAAGGCGGGGCCGTTCACCGCGGCGATGTTCTCGTCGAGCTGCTCGGGTCGCGAGGCGCCGATCAGCGCCGATACCACCACCGGGTCGCGCAGCACCCACTGCAGCGCCATCTGCGCCAGGCTCTGGCCGCGCTCGACGGCGATCTCGTTCAGTCCGCGCAGCACGGCCAGTCCCTCTTCCGAGAGGGGCTTGTCGGGCAGCGAACCGCGCTTCTGGGCGCGCTCTGCGGTGCCGTCGGCGAGGTACTTGCCGGTGAGCAGCCCCTGCGCGAGCGGGGTGAAGGCGATCGCGCCGACGCCCTCGGTGCGCAGCACGTCGGTGAGGCCGTCTTCAACCCAGCGGTTCAGGATCGAGTACGACGGCTGGTGGATCACCAGCGGCGTGCCCAGATCGCGGGCGACCGCCATCGCCGCCTCGGTGCGCTCGGCGCTGTACGACGAGATGCCGACGTAGAGCGCCTTGCCCTGGCGCACGAGCGTGTCGAGCGCGCCGATGGTCTCCTCGACCGGGGTCACCGGATCGACGCGGTGCGAGTAGAAGATGTCGACGTAGTCGAGGCCCATGCGGGTGAGCGACTGCTCGGCGCTGGCGAGGATGTACTTGCGGCTGCCGAGGTCGCCGTACGGCCCGGGCCACATGTCCCAGCCGGCCTTCGACGAGATGATCAGTTCGTCGCGGTACGGCGCGAAGTCCTCGGCGAAGATGCGGCCGAAGTTCTTCTCGGCCGAGCCGTACGGCGGGCCGTAGTTGTTGGCCAGGTCGAAGTGCGTGATGCCGTTGTCGAACGCGTGGCGCAGCAGCGCACGCTGGTTGTCGAGCGGGATGTTGTCGCCGAAGTTCCACCACAGGCCGAGCGAGATCGGCGGCAGATACAGCCCCGACGAGCCCACTTGACGGTATTCGAACCGCTGATAGCGGTCGGCCGCGGCGACGTACGGTCGGTGGATCTCGGGGACGTGAGGCTGAAAACGCGGTTCGGTCACGGTGCCAGAGTATCCGCATCGGCGCTGACAGGCGTCGCCGGGGCGACGAGGGCGATGCGATGGTAGTCGTCGACGGTGAGGTCCTCGCCGCGCGCGGTCGGTGCGACGCCGGCCGACTCCAGGACCTCGGATGCTGCCGCCGAGCTTCCGAACAGGCCCGACAGCGCCTGGCGCAGCATCTTGCGACGCTGGTTGAAGGCGGCATCCACGATCCGGAAGGTGCGGCGCCGCTCGTCTTCGCCGCCCCGCGGCTCGGCGTCTCGCACGAAGCCGACCAGCAGGCTGTCGACGTTGGGCACGGGCCAGAAGACCTGCCGCGACACGGTGCCACGAAGCTGCCACGGCCCGTACCAGGCGGCCTTGACGCTCGGAGCACCGTAGATCTTCGACCCTGGCTTCGCCGCCAGTCGCTCGGCGACCTCTGCCTGCACCATCACGACCCCGCGCTGCAGGTCGGGGAAGGTCTCCAGGAAGTGCAGCAGCACCGGCACCGAGACGTTGTACGGCAGGTTGGCGACCAGGATCGTCGGGTCGCCCGGCAGTTCGGTGACCTGCATCGCGTCGGCATCCACCACCGTCAGCGCGCCGTCGGCGACCCCGCGCTCGGCGGCCGTGTGCGGCAGCCGCTCGGCGAGGCGGTGATCGATCTCGACGGCGGTGACGGATGCCCCGGCCTCGAGGATCGCGAGGGTGAGCGACCCCAGCCCTGGGCCGATCTCGACCACCCGCTCCCCCGGTTCGACGCCGGCGGCGTGCACGATCTTGCGGACGGTGTTCGCGTCGACGACGAAGTTCTGCCCCAGCTTCTTGGTGGGGGTGACGTCGAGCTCGGCGGCGAGCCTGCGGATCTCGGTGGCGCCGAGCAGTGAGACGGTCATGGTGACATTCTTCCGCATAAGCCATCGCCCGTCGGTGCCCGCCCCTAAGATCAAGCGGGTGACCGCACTCGGAGAGCTCATCGCACCACGCCGGATGGGCCGTGACTTCCGCTGGCTGCTGGCGTCGTCGTGGACGAGCAACATCGGCGACGGTGTCGCGCTGGCCGCCGCGCCGCTGCTGATCGCCTCGATGACCTCATCGCCGATCCTGGTGGCCTCCGGCGCGGTGCTGCAGTTCCTGCCATGGCTGCTGTTCGGTCTGCACGCGGGGGCTATCGCCGATCGCTTCGACCGCCGCCGGCTGGTGATGTTCGCCAACGCGGCGCGGGCGGTCGTGCTCGCCGCGCTGTGCGTCTTCCTGCTCACCGGCACGGCGAACATCTGGATCGTGCTGGCCGTCGCCTTCCTGTACGGCACGGCCGAGGTGTTCGTCGACACCACGGCCAGCACCCTGCTGCCGATGCTGGTCCGGCCTGCCGACCTCGGCATCGGCAACGCGCGGCTGCAGGCCGGGTACCTGGTCGCGAACCAGTTCGCAGGGCCCCCGCTGGGCGCCTTTCTGTTCGCCGCGGGAGCCGCGTGGCCGTTCCTGCTCGAGGTGCTCTGCGTGACGCTCGCGATCGTGCTCGTGTCGCGGATGGCCGCGACACCGGTTCCGGCGCGCGCCTCAGGAGCCGACAAGCCGCCCGCCGTGCACACCGACATCGCCGAGGGGGTGCGCTGGATGTGGCGCAACCCGCCCGTGCGGATGCTGGTGCTGATCATCCTCACCTTCAACGTCACCTGGGCGGCGCCCTGGGGCGTGCTGGTGCTCTACGCCACCGACCACCTGAACATGGGAGCGGTCGGCTTCGGTGCGCTCACCACAGCATCCGCCGCCGGAGGTCTGCTCGCCACCGTCAGCTTCGGCTGGCTCGAGCGGCACGTCTCGTTCGCCACCATGATGCGCGCGTGTCTGTCGCTCGAGGTTCTGATGCACCTCGCCTTCGCCCTGACGACCACCGGGTGGGTGGCGCTGGTGATCATGGCGGGCTTCGGCTTCTACGCGTTCGTGTGGGGCACCATCTCGACCACCGTGCGCCAGCGCCTGGTGCCGCCGGAGCTGCAGGGTCGCGTGGCGTCGGTGAACATGGTGGGCGTCTTCGGCGGCATGGTCATCGGCCAGGCGCTCGGCGGCGTGATCGCCCAGACCTGGGGTCTCACGGCGCCCTGGTGGTTCGCGTTCGCCGGCGCGGCGGTCACGCTGCTGCTGGTCTGGCGTCCGATCTCGCACATCGTGAACGCGAAGCCGGTGCTCGAGCAGGCCGAGCCCGACGCTTAGAACCGTGCGAGCCGGGCATCGAGCCCGTTCCGCACCGCGGGCCACTCGTGCGGAAGGATCGAATAGACCACCGTGTCGCGCAGCGAGCCGCCCGGCGAGATCCGGTGATTGCGCAGCACTCCGTCGAGCTTCGCACCGAGGCGCTCGATCGCCGCGCGGGACTGACGATTGTGGAAGTGCGTCATGAACGTGACGGCGATCGCCTCGCACGCCTCGAACGCGTGCGCGAGCATGAGGCGCTTCATCGCGGGGTTGACCTCGGTGCCGTGCGCGTCGGCGCTGAGCCAGGTGTATCCGATCTCGACGCGACGGTTCGGCTGGTCGATGTTGCAGTAGGTGGTCATGCCCACCACCTCGCCCGTGGACCGCCTCCGCACGGCGAACGGGTTCATCATGCCGTCGGTGTGCAGGGCACGGCGCCCGTCGATCTCCGCCGGAACCTGATCGGCGTTCGGAACCGACGTGTACCAGGCGTGCGAAAGCGTCGTCGCCGCGCGCGCGAGATCATCGGCATGGACGTGGTCCAGCGGCTCGAGCCGCACGTGGTCGTCCTGCAGGGTGATCGGTTCGTCGAAGCGCACCCGGCAAGCGTAGCGGCGACTCGGTCAGTCGCTGAACGAGCCGTAGACCGCGAGCGTGTTCGCAGCGAGCTGCGTGCACAGCTCATCGACGTCGATGCTGAGCTCGGTTGCCATGAACCGCACCGTGATCGGCACGAGGTACGGCGCGTTGGGTCGGCCGCGCAGCGGCACGGGTGTGAGGAACGGGGCATCCGTCTCGACGAGGATGCGGTCCAGCGGCGTCACAGCCAGCGCATCGCGCAGGTTCTGCGCATTCTTGAAGGTGATGTTCCCCGCGAACGACAGGTAGTAACCGGCATCCGCCGCGACCCGCGCCATCGGCTCGTCACCCGAGAAGCAGTGGAACACCGTGCGCTCAGGCGCCCCGACGCGCGCGAGCGTCTCGAGGACGTCATCGTGCGCATCACGGTCATGGATCTGCATGGCGATGCCGTGCTTCTTCGCCAGCCCGATGTGCGCCTCGAACGACTCGTGCTGTGCGGCGCGGTCGCGCGAGCCGGCCACCGCGGCGTCCGGCGTGCGGAAGTAGTCCAGCCCCGTCTCGCCGATCGCCCGCGTGCGCGGATGCGCGGCGAGCTCGTCGATGACAGCGATCGCCTCGTCGAGGCTCCCCTCGGCCGCATACGTGGGCGCATCGTTGGGGTGGATCGCGACGGCGGCGAGCACGCGGCTGTCGGATGCTGCAGCATCCACCGCCCATCGCGACGACTCGATATCGCCCGACGCCTGCACGACACCGGCCACCCCCACCGCCTGGGCGCGATCGAGCTGCTCCGTCAGGGTCAGCCCCTGAGTCCCTGAGCCTGTCGAAGGGCCATCGGTGATCTCGAGGTGCGCGTGGTTATCGTACACCGGCACGGTCAGCGGCTCAGGGGCAGCCGGGTAGCTCAGATCCTTGCGCCCCTTCGTCGAGCGCTCCTGGACATAGGTGTCTGTCACGCGTTTCGTCTCCTCGCTGCGCTCTTCGCTCAACGACCGGGAAGGCGCACTCAGGCGGTCTGCTCCACGCGCGGGAACAGCGGGGCCAGCGTCGAGACCGTCGTCCCCGGCTTCAGCGCACCCCACGCACCGGCCTCGCGGATCGGCTGCGCCGTGAGCTCCCCCAGCGAGCCGGCGACGCCGAGGGCATCCCACAGCTTCGCGGTCGACTGCGGCATCACCGGCGACAGCAGCACGGCCAGCGCGCGCAGGCCCTCCGCGCAGGTGTACAGCACGGTGCCGAGGCGCTCACGCTGAGCCTGGTCTCCGCCGTCTGCCTGCTTGGCGAGCCCCCAGGGCTCGTTCTCGGTGATGTAGTGGTTGAGCTGGTCGACGATCGTCCAGATCGCGTCGATGGCCTCGTCGATGCGGAACTGCTCTATCGCCGCATCCGCCCCCTTCGCAGCATCCGCCACCGTCTTCTGGATCTCGAGGTCGCGCTCGTTGTACCCGGCCGCAGCCGGCACGACACCGTCGAAGTACTTCTCGATCATCGCGACCGTGCGCGACGCGAGGTTGCCGAAGCCGTTCGCGAGCTCGGCCTGGTAGCGGGCCGACAGGTCCTCCCACGAGAACGAGCCGTCCTGGCCGAACGCGATGGCCGACAGGAAGTAGTAGCGGTACGCGTCCGAGCCGAACACATCGGTGATCTCGGTCGGCGCGATGCCGGTGAGCTTCGACTTCGACATCTTCTCGCCGCCGACGAGAAGCCAGCCGTGGGCGAAGACCCCCTTCGGTACGTCGACACCGGCGGCCATCAGCATGGCCGGCCAGATCACCGCGTGGAAGCGCAGGATGTCCTTGCCGACCACGTGGTGTGCGGGCCAGCGGCGGTCGAAGTTCTGCTGGTCCTCGCCGTAGCCGACGGCGGTGGCGTAGTTCAGCAGCGCATCGACCCAGACGTAGATGACGTGCGACTCGTCCCACGGCAGCGGGATGCCCCAGTCGAAGGTCGAGCGCGAGATCGAGAGGTCCTTCAGACCCTGGCTGACGAACGAGACGACCTCGTTGCGCGCGGAGTCGGGGCGCACGAAATCGGGCTGGGTCTTGTACAGCTCGAGCAGACGGTCCTGGAACTCGCTGAGCTTGAAGAAGTAGTTCTTCTCCTGCAGCAGCTCCAGCGGCTTCGAGTGGATCGCGCAGACCTTCAGGCCCTCGAACGGACCGGTGCCGTCGACGATCTCGGAGTCGGGCTTGAACTCCTCACAGCCCACGCAGTACAGCGCCTCGTACTCGCCGGCGTAGATGTAGCCCGCGTCGTACAGCTTCTGGAAGAACACCTGCACGTTCTTCTCGTGCCGCTCCTGCGTGGTGCGGATGAAGTCGTCATTGGCGACGTCGAGCGTCTTCAGCAGCGGGAACCAGCTCTCGCCCACGAGACGGTCGACCCACTCCTGCGGGGTGACGTTGTTCGCCGCAGCGGCGCGGAGCATCTTCTGACCGTGCTCATCGGTGCCGGTGAGCATCCAGGTGTCGTCCCCTGCCTGGCGGTGCCACCGCGACAGCGTGTCGACGGCCACCGTCGTGTACCCGTGGCCGATGTGCGGCACATCGGACGGGTAGTAGATGGGCGTGGTGATGTAGAAGGAATCGCCTGCGGGCATGCTGTCGATTCTAGGCGGGAACGCGGGCGGGTTCGGCTTCGTGACTGCTACTGGTACGGGCGGGCTCCGGGATGCCGCCGCCGCTCGCAGAGTGGGGCCCCTCCGCTTCGCTCCTCCCCAATGCTCGCTTCGGCGGCATCCCTGCGCCCTCACCGGAGACCGGTTCTTGAGCGAACTCCAGCGAGACGAAGGACGCGTGTGTACACCCCACGCGGGAATGTGCGCTTCGCGCGGATGGATTCCGGGAATTCGTCCGCGCGTGGTGTACAAATCCGCGCGAAGCGTCCGGTGACGAGCAGTGGTCAGCGCCGGGCGGCGGTGAGAGAGGCGTGCGGGCGGATGCTGACCTCACCGGGGGCGCGACCGCGACGTTCGGATGCTGTCACCGTGAAGCCCGCGGATTCGAGCAGTTCGGCGAGGGCATCCGAGGTCCAGAAGTAGGCGGTCGTGACGGCGTGGGCGAACTGCTCGCGCGGGGTGCCGTCGAAGAAGCCGATCAGGACGCTGCCGCCGGGCGCCAGCACGCGGGCGAACTCGGCGAAGACCGGGGGCAGTTCCTCGGGCGGGGTGTGGATCAGTGAATACCAGGCGAGGATGCCGCCGTGCGACGCATCGGCGACGGGCAGCTCGGTGAACGAGCCCTCGACGAACTCCAGGTGCGGATAGCGCGACCGTGCGTTGGCGATGAACTCCGCCGACAGGTCGATGCCCAGCACGGCGCGGGATCCGCCTGCCGATCCGCTCTGAGGCGAGTCACCCGCGTGCAGGAACTGCGCCCAATGGCCAGGCCCGCACCCGGCATCCAGCAGTCGGCCCGTCGTGGCATCCCGCCAGCCCGCGATCAGCGCACGGTCCTCTTCAGCCATCTGTTCAAGGTCTCCGGCGAGCGCGATGTACTCCCCCGCCCGCGCACCGTACGCCGCCGCGATCTCGGAATCCGGCATGTCAGCGGGCGGCGAGCGCGGCCTGGTACAGGTCGCGGGACGACAGGCCCGTGGCGGCGGCGACCTCAGCGGTCGCGTCCTTCAGACGGGTTCCGGATGCCACGAGTGCCTGCACCTGCGCGAGGGCGTCCTCTGCGGAGACCGCGGCGGCGGCGGCGCCGGAGACAACGATCACGATCTCACCCTTCACGCCCTGCTCGGCCCATTCCACGAGCTCGGACGCCGTGCCCCGCCGCACCTCTTCATAGAACTTGGTGAGTTCGCGGCAGACGGCGATGCGTCGGTCGTCGCCGAACGCGGCGCCGATGTCGGCGAGAGCGGATGCCAGCCGCGCCGGCGACTCGAAGAACACCATCGTGCGTGGCTCGGATGCCAGCATGCGAAGGGTCTGCCGCCGCTCCCCCGGCTTGCGCGGCAGGAACCCCTCGAACGTGAACCGGTCGGTGGGCATTCCCGAGATGGCGAGCGCCATCAGCACCGCACTCGGCCCAGGGATCGCCGTGACGGTCACGCCGCGCTCGACCGCGGCGGCGACGAGTCCGTAGCCGGGGTCGCTCACGGCAGGCATCCCGGCGTCGCTGACCACGACGACGTCCTGCTGCTCAGCCAGCTCGGCCAGCTCGGCGGCCTTGTGCTTCTCGTTGTGATCGTGCAGGGCGATCAGCCGCGGACGGTTCTCGATCTGCAGCGCCTGCAGCAGCCGCTGCGTCGTGCGGGTGTCTTCGGCTGCGACGACCTCGGCGTTCTCGAGCACCTCGATCAGCCGCCGCGACGCGTCGCCGAGATTGCCGATCGGAGTCGCCGCGAGGATGATCATCCGACCAGCTTAGGCGGCGCCGCCGCACTGATCCCGGCCCGAATGCCTAGGCTGATCCTGTGACCTCGTCCCCCTCGCTGCTGCCACCGCTCGAGACGCGCGCAACATTGTGGGAACGGCTGAGCGCCGCCGCGACGGCGGACGCCGCGAGGGCGCGGATGCTGGCCTGGCTCGCCCCGACCCTGATCACCCTGCTGGCTGCCGCGCTGCGCCTCGTGAACCTCTCGCACCCGCACGAGATCATGTTCGACGAGACGTACTACGTCAAAGACGCCTGGTCGCTGTGGAACCTCGGATACGAGGGCCAGTGGGGTGACGACGCGAACACGCAGCTGCCCGGGGGCGATGACTCCGGGCTGCAGACCGAGGGCTCGTACGTGGTGCACCCGCCGCTGGGCAAGTGGATCATCGGACTGGGCATGGTTCTGATGGGCCCCGGCTCGAGCTTCGGCTGGCGTGTGACGACAGCGCTGCTCGGCGCGCTCACAGTGCTGCTCGTGTACCTGATCGCCCTGCGCCTGACCCGCTCGCACGCGGTCGCCACGATCGCGGGAGGCCTGCTCGCCATCGACGGCGTGGGGATCGTGATGAGCCGGCTCGCGCTGCTCGATGGCATCCTCACCTTCTTCATCACCCTCGGCTTCCTTTTCGTGCTGCTGGATCGCGACCGCACCCTGCCTCGGGTCGAGGGCGTCGAAGCGACCGAAGCGGGCCCGCGGATGATGGGCCCCGTGATCTGGGCGCGTCCGTGGCTGATCGCGGCCGGCATCGCCCTCGGAGCCGCGTCGGCGGTGAAGTGGTCGGGTCTGTACGCCCTGGCCGTTCTGGGTCTCTACGTCGTGATCACCGATGCGCTGGCGCGGCGACGCGCGGGCATCGCCCTCTGGCCGACGGATGCCGTGTTCCGTCAGGGTCTGGTGTCGTTCGCTCTGCTGGTCGGACCGGCGCTGCTCACCTATCTGGCGTCGTGGACCGGATGGCTGGTGACGGCCGGCGGCTATGACCGTGGGGCGCACGCGAACCCGCTGATCGCCCTGTGGAACTATCACGCGTCGATGCTGGGCTTCCACGTGGGTCTCGCCAGCCCGCACCCGTACGCGAGCCCGGCGTGGCAGTGGCCGCTGCTGATGCGCCCGACGGCGATCTGGGTGGCGGATGATCCGGCTCCGTGCGGCACCGACCACTGCATCGCGGTGATCTCGTCGGTGCCGAATCCGCTGATCTGGTACGGCGCCGTGGCCGCCAGCGTGTACCTGTTCTACCGGTTCATCCGCGGGCTCATCGAGCGCTCGCCGGTCGGTCCGCTGCTCACCTACCCGCTGATCGGCCTGCTGGCCACCTATGTGCCGTGGCTGCTGGTGCCGAACCGCACGATCTTCCAGTTCTACACGGTGGTGATGATGCCGTTCCTCGTGATCGCCCTCGCCATCGCGCTGCGCGAGCTCGCCGGCCGCGCCGACGATCCCCTGCACCGACGCCAGGCGGGGCAGCGCACAGTCGCGGTGTTCCTCGTCGTGACCGTGCTGGTCTCGGCGTTCTACTACCCGGTGTGGACGGGCATGAGCGTGCCCTATGACTTCTGGCTCATCCACAACTGGCTGCCGGGGTGGATCTGATCATGCCCGCACCCCATGGCTTCGAGCACTTCGTCAGAGGAGACGATGTGGTCATCCTGCACCACGGCATCCGCGCCGCCACCCTTCGCGGCCAGAAGGCGACGGATTTCCTCAGCCGGGTCGAGACCGAGGACCCGCAGCTGCTGATGGCGCGCGTGACCGGCAACTATCGTCGCGGCAACGAACGCTCAGCCCGGCAGCATCCGCGCAACCAGCGCTGACGCAGGCGTTGCCGAGGCGCGCTCAGTGCGCGTCCGAGGCCACCGACGGCTTGGCGTGCCCCTCGTCGAAGCTCGGCTTCCTGCCCAGCATCCGACCGATCCCGAGCACGACGCCGACGACGACCAGCCCGACGATGAGGCCTACCACCGCCGACAGGGCCGTCCCGCCGAGCCACACGACGAAGCCGCCGAAGGCGGCGAGCAGGTCTTCCACACCGTGCAACAGGTCAGCGAGCCAGTGCAGCCCGACCTCGCCGAGGTTGACGACGACGAGGTGACCGCCGACCCACAGCATCGCGACGGTGCCGATCACACTGATCACGCGGAACACCGTCGGCATGGAGCGAACGATGCGCGTTCCGGTGTGGCGGATGCGCCGCACCGGGTTCTTCGCCATCTTCAGGCCGACGTCGTCGATCTTCACCAGCAGCGCGACCGCTCCGTAGACGGCGAGCGTCATCAGCACGGCGATGACCGCCAGTACGCCGAGCGTCTGCCACAGCCCCATGCCCTTGTCGAGGTTCGCGAGCGAGATGAGCATGATCTCGGTGGAGAGGATCAGGTCGGTGCGGATGGCGCCCCAGATCAGCCTGTTCTCGTTGCGCTCGCCCTCATCGGCATGACCGTGCCCGAAGCCGAACCACTCCAGCACCTTCTCGGCACCCTCGAAGCACAGATACGTTCCGCCGATGATCAGCAGGTACGGCAGCACCCAGGGGGCGAACGTGGTCAGCAGCAGCGCGATCGGGATGATGATCAGGAACTTGTTACCGATCGACCCGAGCGCGATCTTGCCGACGACCGGCAGCTCGCGCGCGGGTGTGAGTCCCTGCACGTACTGCGGCGTCACGGCGGCATCGTCGATCACGACGCCGGCCGCCTTCGACGATGCCTTCAGAGCAGCGCTGAGAATGTCGTCGACGACCGCCAGCAGACCAACCGACATGTGGGTTCCTTCCCCGCAGCGCGTGAGCAGAAGTGGCGCACCGCAGGCGATAAGACTACTGGGCGCGGGAGTCGTGCGTGTGCCTCAGCGCGTGGCCCAGACCGCGCGGACCGCGCCGAGCGCCTGCTCCAGCGACAGCCCTTCCGCGGCCGTGGCGAACGCGCGGGCCGCCTCGTGCACAGCATCCGAATGCGCCTGTCCCGCCGCCACGCGCGTGCCCGTCGCGCGGCTCGTCTCGACGAGCCCCTCCTCTTCGAGCAGCGCGTACGCCTTGGCGACCGTGCCCGCGGCGACCCTCAGGTCGCCGGCGAGCTGCCGGATCGACGGCAGTCGATGCCCGTCGCCGAGTTCACCCGATCGGATGCCGTCGGCCAGCTGCACGCGGATCTGCTCGTACGGGGCGAGCGCGCCGGCCGGGTCGACGATGATCATCGCCGAGCTCCCTCGACGCGCACGACGCGGTCGCCGATCGTGAAGGCGGTGAGTGCAGCCAGTGTGACCGCCACGACGCTGAGGACGAGGGAGAGGATGCCCGAGATCACCAGCACATCGGCGACGACGTCCCAGACCACCGGCGTGACCCCGTCGATGATCGCGTTGTTCATGGTCAAGCCGGCCATCAACGCGATTCCGCCCAGAGAGAAGAGCACCGCGCCGGTCGCGAGCGACAGGACGACGGATGCTGAGGCCCGCCGCCACTGCGCGTCAGCATCAGAGTCGTCAGGACTCGGGAACGCCGCCGTCGCGCCGATCCGCTGCAGCGCGACGACCACCGCCGCCACGAGCACGGCGAGCGCGATCAGCGCCGGGATGCCGTAGAACCAGCCCGGGTACGGGCTGGACGACGACGCCTGATCGGCGGTCTCGAACCCGATGGCCCGCGAGCGCCCCTGATCGTCGGCATCGGCGGTGAGACCGCAGAACACGAGGACGACGATGAAGATCACCACGATCTCGAGGCACCCGTGCAGCCATCCGCCGGGGATGACCGTCAGCCACGAACGCCGGGACAGTCCGGCGGTGCGCGGCTGATCATCGGCCACCGTGATGCTGCGCGGCGGGGTCGCAGCGTACAGCGCCAGGCCGGCGGCAGCGGCAAGAAGAGGCGTCACCGCGAGCGGCAGGCCGAGCAGAGCCGGCATCGACACCGCGGCGATCGCACCGGCGAGGAACACCACGATCGCGCACAGCACACCGATGAGCGCGCGCCGGCGCGCCGCGGCGATCACCGGCACCAGATGCGCCGGCACTCGCTCGGCGCGACGACGGTGCGTGATCGCCCAGACGAGGACGACGGCGACCACGACGAGCAGAGCATAGAGACTGAGTGCAGCACCAGCCATGAGCACCATCCTTCCGTGTACTGATCAAATGGTACACAGAATCCCCCTGGTGTATCAAGATGTTGATACACCAGGCTCTATCGCCCTTCCAGATCGCGGATGCGCTGATTCACCTCGGCCAACTCGGCTCGCACGGCAGCCGCCCTCTCAGGCGTGAACCGCCGAATCTGCATGTCCAAGACCGCCTGCGCTTGGAGATCGCTGATTCCGAACGCGTCCGCCAGCGCCTCATCCGCCGCACCGGCCGCCGCCGTCGAGCAGATTCTCATCACCTGCTCGGCGTTCTCGACTGCCAGGAGGATGGCTTCGATCATCTCTCGACGCCCTCGCAGATTACGCAGATCAGTCATGAGTGATCCTCTCCCCCGACCGGCCGTACCGGCTGCCGCAGCAGGGTGCGCAGCTTCTCCGGCGCGACGCGGCGGAAGTCGCTGAAGTAGACCTCGTGGTGCGTGCCGGTCAGCTCCAGCCCCTCATTCGGGATGAACTGGTCGTGCATCTCGGCCAGCACCGGCGCCTCATCATCGAAGGATCCGACGTGCAGCGTCTGCACGCACAGTCCCTCGGTCAGCGCCTCCAGCCGCAGGTCGTGCAGCCGCGCCGGCGCGTCCTTCTTCGCCGCGACCTTCGTCACGGCCGCGTCGACCAGCTCGGGCGGCACCCAGTCCGGCACCATCAGCATCATCGTCCAGTGCCACCGCGACTTGTCACGCGCCGAGGTGAATGCCGTCACGTCGTCGGCCCACCACAGTCCCTCCAGGGGCGGGACGACATAGTCCCAGCCGAGTTCCCGCACGCTGGCGACCTTCAGGGTGTACGCGACCGGATACAGCGTCTGCAGCGCTGCGGTGTACGCCGGCGAGGTGTTCGGATCGCCCTGCCCGTCGACCATCAGATAGCGCATCTCGGGCATCTCGACGATGCGGAACTCACCGCGCTTCGCCCGATACCCGTCGAGCGCCTTCTTGAGGTCGACCTTCGTCATCCTGCCTCTCCCCGCTCGCGGCGCACCTGCGCCGGATCCGACACGGGCAGCCGGCACACGAAATCCCGGCAGTCGTACACGACGCCGTCCGTCGCCTCCTTGCCGTCGAACAGTTCGAACCCGGCATCGGCGAAAGCCCGCGCCTGCGCGGGGGTGATCGCAGCAACGACATCGGCATCTGCGGCGAGCGCGGCCTCGGCGAGCGGTCCCGTGCGATCGGATGCCACCTCGATGACCTGTCTCGGGGCCTCGATCAGCCCGGCAGCGACCCGCAGCAGCGATCCGAAAGCGAAGGGCTGCCCCAGTGCCCGGCCCACGAGTCCTGCGGTCAGCCGCTCAGCGCGCTCGCGATGCGCGTCGCCGGCCCCGAGCCGCCAGGCGGTCAGGTGCGCGGATGCCAGCGCCGAGGTGCCCGACGGCAGATCGCCATCACTCTCGTCGGCTCCGGCGGGGATGCCCTGCGCCGTCAGGACCGGGTCGGGCAGCGCCTCGGTCGCGAGCACGTCGAGCGCCCGCGTCGCCCACATCGCGTCGCCGGATGCCAGCGCGAGCGCGAACAGCCCCTCGGCCAGCAGCCCGAGGTCCGCCGTCGTGGCGACGGCGTCGGCCGCCGCGCCATCGAGCGAGGAGCGCACGAGCTCTCCCCGCTCCCCGCGGTTGGTGCGCAGCACATCGGATGCTGCCGCCGCAGCGGCCTGCACCCAGTCGGGCTCCTCCAGTCGTGCCCCCGCGCGGGCGAGCGCCCCGATGGCCAGGCCGTTCCACCCCGTGAGCACCTTGCCGTCAACCGCCGGCGGCTCCAGCGAGGCGCGCTCTGCGGCGTCGCGGCGATAATAGCCGCCCTCGCTGCGCTCCCCGTCGATCCACGACTCCGAGTCCTGGGCGGCGCCGAACCCGCCACTCCCGAGGCGCAGTACGCCGAGCAGGAAGCCGGCGATGCCGCGGACGATGTCGTCGCGCCCCGCGTCGAGGGCGACGTCCATCAGCTGAGCGTTGTCGGTCAGCATCCGCTCGTAGTGCGGCACCGTCCAGTCGCGCTGCGTGGCGTACCGGAAGAAGCCACCGTCGACGTCATCGCGCAACTCGGAGCCCGACATCGCCGTGAGGGCACGCGCGACAGCATCCGACCCGGCAGCGACCGGATGCTGCAGGAACCGCAACGTGGTCGCCACAGGGAACTTCGGGGCTCCCCCGAAACCGCCCAAGAGCCGATCCTCGCGCTCGAGGATCGCCGATGCGGCGGCGCGCAGTGCTGCGGTTTCCGGCAAGGATGATGGCGCGCGGGCGGTCGCATCGCGCAGGGCTGCGGCGACAGCATCCGACGATGCCATCACCTCGTCGCGGCGCTGGGTCCACGCATCGGTGACCGCGTTCAGCACGTCGCGGAAGGCGGGCATCCCGCCGCGAGCCGTGGGCGGGAAGTACGTGCCGGCGTAGAAGGCGCGCCCCTCGGGCGTCGCGAAGACGGTCAGCGGCCAGCCGAGGCTCTGCGTGAACGCCGACGCGGCCGACATGTAGGCCGCATCGACCTCGGGGTGCTCCTCGCGGTCGATCTTCACCGACACGAAGTCGGCGTTCAGCTGCGCGGCGGTCGCGGGATCGGAGAACGACTCCCTGGCCATGACGTGGCACCAGTGGCAGGTCGAGTAGCCGATCGAGATGAGCAGCGGCACATCACGCCGGCGCGCCTCGTCGAAGGCCTCCTGCCCCCAGGGGTGCCAGTCGACCGGGTTGTCGGCGTGCGCGCGCAGGTAGGGGCTGCGGGTCTGCGCCAGCCGGTTGCTCATGCCCTCACGGTACGCGGCCGGCCCGCGTCACGCCACGCCCCCGGCATGACGCGCCGACACCCCCATTAACCGCCGACACCCCCACCTGCAGGCGCCGATACGCGGGGGTGTCGGCGGCAGCTGGGGGTGTCGGCGAACGCGGGTGAGGTCAGTTGAACTCGTTCGGGTGGGTGCCCACGCGGCCCGAGCCGTCCAGCGGGTCGAGCCCGTCGATGGCCGCGATCTCAGCATCCGACAGCTCGAAGTCGAACACGTCGAGGTTCTCGCGCAGCCGCTCGATGCGCACCGACTTCGGGAACACGATGATGCCCTTCTGCAGGTGCCAGCGCAGCACGACCTGCGCCGGGGTCTTCTGATGGGCGCCTGCGGCGTCCGAGACCGCGGCGGTGCCGAACAGGTCGTACTTGCCCTGTCCCAGCGGACCCCACGCCTCGGTGCGCATGCCGCGCTCGGCACCCCAGGCGACCTCGGCCCGCTGCTGGTAGGCGGGGTGCAGCTCGATCTGGTTCACCGCGGGCACCACGCCGGTCTCGGCGACGACGCGCTCGAGGTGCTCGACGAGGTGGTTCGAGACGCCGATGCTGCGGGTCAGGCCGGCCTCGCGCAGCTCGATGAGCTTGGCGAAGGCGTGGACGTAGTTGTCCTTCGCCGGGGTCGGCCAGTGCACCAGGTACAGATCGACCTGCTCGAGGCCGAGCTTGTCGAGGCTCTCGGCGATCGCGGCGCGCGGCTCGTCGCCGTCGTGGCGGTCGTTCCACAGCTTGGTGGTGATGTACAGCTCGTCTCGCGGGATGCCGCTCTTGGCGATCGCCGCGCCGACGCCGGACTCATTGCCGTAGATCGCCGCGGTGTCGATGTGGCGGTACCCGACCTCGAGCGCGTCGCTGACGGCGCGCTCTGCGTCGTCAGCGGGCACCAGGAAGACGCCGTAGCCGAGCTGGGGGATCGAGTTGCCGTCGTTGAGTTCGACTGTGGGGATGGTCATGAGTTCAGCCTAGAGGCTGTCATGACAGGTTGCACGCGGTGCGCGTAGGGCGCGTTCACGCACCCAGCAGTGCACGCAGCTGAGCCGTGTAGTCCTCGAAGGCGCGGCGCCCGCGCATCGTCAGCGCGACGTATGTGACCGGCGTACGACCCCGGTGCGACTTCTCGACACCGACGTACGCCGCTTCCTCGAGCTTGCGCAGGTGCGTCGAGAGGTTGCCCGCCGTCATGTCGAGCAGCTCCTGCAGCCGGGGGAACGTGATCTGATCCTCCTGCGCGAGCGTTGCCAGGGCGGCGACGATCCGCAGGCGCGACTCGGCATGGATGATCGGATCGAGCTCAGCCACGTTCTCCTCCCGTGCCGGTCAGACGGCGCCGCGAACGGCGCAGCCACCAGGCGCTCCACCCGGCCACGACGAGGAACGCGCCACCACCGGCGCAGCCGTAGACGAGATAGGCGGTCGGATGCGGGATGAGCGCGCCCACGGCGGAGAGGACCACCGACCAGACGCCGAGCACGAGCATGGGCACCGCGTTCCAGATCAGCCCGCCCATCAGATACATCAGTCCGGCGAACAGGATGAACGCGCTCGGGTAGAACACCGGCAGGAGCTCTTCGGGCATCCCGCCGCTGCGCAGCGCCTGCCCGATCACGAAGACGGCGATGCTGCCCAGCCACCAGGTGTTGCCGTAGACGATCCCGGTGAACGCGGCCTGCCTCGTGCCGCGCAGGCCGCGCCCGGAGCGGGCGCCGAGCACCGTGGAGACGATTCCCGCGGCGGCGAGCAGGGCGGCGAAGGTCAGGCCGGCAGCGGGAGCGGGCATCGCATCGTTCGGATGCCCGAGGGCATCGGCCCAGAGCACGATGAACCCGATCACCCAGGCGATTCCCCAGGCGGTCAGGATCCAGGGCACGAAGGCCGCGGTGCGGGCGGTGACCTGGCGCTGCTGATCCTCCAGCAGCGCCAGCATCCGCTCCGGTGTCAGTGGCGCATCCGCGGATGCGGCGTGGTCGGTCATCTCAGGCTCCGATCAGGAAGGGAAGCAGAAGTGCGGGCACGGTGAATGCGAGATTCACCAGGGCATGCGCGAAGACGAGCGGCATGAGCCTGCCCTGCCACCGGTAGATGAGACCAGAGATCAGGCCCCAGACGGTGAAGCAGCAGACGAACACGAGCACCGCGTCGGGCGTGGGCGCGTACCAGGCGTGCTGCAGGCCGAAGAGCACGGCCGGGAGGGCGACGGCCACCGCCGCGGGCATCCGGCGTGCCAACCGGCCCTGCGAGAAGCCGCGGTAGACGAGTTCCTCCGCCGGAGCGTTCAGCGGCGCGAAGGTGAGCGCGGAGACGACCCCCAGCACGCCCCAGACCGCGGTCGGCAGCTCCGGCAGCGTGCGGGGCGCGAAGACGAGTTCGAACGACTCGAACACCTCGGGACCGAACCTCAGTGCCATCACGGCGATCATCACGCCGACGAATGGCAGATACATCACCATCAGCCAGAGCACGCCCCACGCGAGATCGCGTCCGACGCGCTCGCGGCGCCAGCCCAGCATCGCGCGCACGCTGCCACCGGAGCGGCGCACCAGGCGCAGCACGAGCAGCAGACAGACCACGTTCACCGGCAGCATCGCCACCGACGACAGCAGCGGTGACGGCGGGAAGGCCTCGCCCTGCGCCCCGGCGAGCAGCCAGACCAGCGTCGAGGCGAGGGCGACCAGCACGATCCGCAGTGCCGGCAGCCCCCAATCCCACATGGCAGGCACCGAGATCGCGCTCGGCGCTCTGTGGCTCGTCAGCGTTCCGCTCATGCCTACTTTGTACTGCAAACCTCTTTGTGAGTCAATGCCTGTTGTCGGCAGGGTCAGTTCCTGTTGTCGGCAGGGTCAGTTCCTGTTGGCCAGCAGCGCGACAGCGTCGCCGGCCCGTGCAGCGGCGGTCTCAAGCGGCCCGCGCCGCCAGAGGATCGACCAGAGCGTGGTCGCCACCAGCAGGATCACGGTCGACCACAGCACGATCTCGGGCGCCGCGAGGCGACCCTCGGGGCCCGCCATCGCGAAGTACGACACCACGTGCGCCGTGTATGCACTCAGCGGCATGGAACCGAGCGCGGCCACCGGCAGCAGCACCCATCGCAACGGCTGAGCCAGCAGCAGGCAGCAGCCGATGACGAGCAGTCCCATGCCGAGCGCCGCCAGGATTTCGAGCATCGAACCCGAATGGGGCTCGAGGTCGAAGACCGCCGCGTACAGCATCCGATCCTCGATCAGCATCCGATGCGCGACGGGCAGGGCGGCGAGCGTGTGCGCGCCGACCAGCAGCACCGCACCGGCGACCGCGAACCAGGCCGCGGTGACGAGCCGCAGCAGCGGCAGCCGCGCCAACGCCATCCCGGTGAGCGCGAAGAACATCCAGACCGTGATCGGATACGAGCCGCGCAGTAGGAACTCCAGAAGCGGCCCCATGGCGTCCTCGGGCAGCGGCGCGAGCAGTGCCAGGGCGATCGGGCCGAGCAGACCGAGCACGACGGCCGATAGCACCAGCCACGGAGTGCGCCAGCGGAGCACGGGGATCAGCACCAGGTACAGCGCACCGTAGAGCGTGAGGATGATGGCGATCGGCGTGCTCAGCAGCTCGAGCAGCACGCCGATCGTGAAGATCACGACCCCGCGTCCCAGCATCCGAAGGCGCGCCGCGGCGATGTCGTCGTCGGGGATCTCGCCGCGTCGCGTCATCAGCGACACCGAGAAGCCGGCCAGCAGGGCGAACAGCAGCGACGGGTAGCCGTGCACGATGCCGGCCCAGCTGGATGGATCCGCGAGCGCGAACGACTCGTCGATGCCCGCGAAGTGCGCGCCCATCATCCCGATGACCGCCAGCGCGCGGGCCACATCGAGACCCATCACCCGCGGCGGTCGCCCGAAAGAGCGCCACCACAGGGAGATCGCGTCGTCGGACGTCATCCTTATGTCCTAAGTCAAGCGACCTGGGGATGCAAGTCGTTTGAGCTCCTTCATGGCGGATGAGGATGTTGAACACGACACGAGCGGGCCGTCGCGCAGGGCTCGGTAGGTCTCTGTGGACCGGAACGGAGCCGAGCCGCACCGATTGCTCTCGAGCCCCTTCCGCGAAAGATCCGTGTCGCGCGCCCTGTGCGATAGGTGAAGAAGAAACTGTTCGCCGCCGGTGTCGCGATGGTTGTCGGCATGTTGTTGTGGGCGTCTCCGGCGCACGCCCAGGAGGCCCGGGTTCACCCCGATGTGGCGTACGCCATGGGCGCAGTGCCGGGCGGCATCCTCGTTGATGCCAACACCGTGGTTTGGCCGACGCTCGACATGCAGCTTTCAGCCACACCAACGACACTACGCTCAGTAGGAACCTGCGCGAGCGGCCGCTACTGCGCATACTCGATGGTGAACCGCGGCGGCACCAAGCTGAGCTGGTCGACCTGCACCACCGTGAGCACTGCGGCTCTCGCGTCAGTTGGCTCCGTTGCAATTGCACGCCCGTCGGGCACAGTGCAAGCACGAGCATCGTCCGGCACGATCCTTACTTCGGTGTCCGCAGGCTCCTCAGTCGACGCTTTCGGCGCTGTGCCCACGCTACGGCGTATTTCCTAGCAACTTTTCACAGCTATCCTGATCGAGCGAATCGCGCTTCCGCGAGCGAGGCCGACCAATGCACTCAGAACAGTTCCTTGCCAGACACACCCCCGTTTTTTCGGGGGAGACTCGTGTTGAGCCGTCGACGGAGTCGCGCGACCGCCCGCGCCTGGGTCCTCGGGGAATGGACCCGTCGCCGGCGAGTCGGGCGCCTCTTCGCCTCGCAGTCCATTTCCTGACTCTTTTTCCACGAGACGCCTGGCCAACTCCCGGGACTCCAAACGTTCCGCGAAAGCCTCGTATCGTGCTGGGCCTGTTCGAAGGGCGCGAAATGGTCTGTAAGGAAGAGCCTCAAGCTGCAAAAGCACGGGACTCACGTGCGCCCGGGGGCGCAGGAAGTCTCCAGAATTAGGGAACGGTGGGCACGAGGCGCCTCATCGTCGGACTGAAGAACGTCGTACAGAAGAGGGCACGTATTGAAGAAGAAACTGTTCGCCACCGGTGTCGCGATGGCTATCGGCATGCTGGTGTGGGCATCTCCGGCGCACGCCGAGGAGTCCCCGGTTCACCCCGATGTGGCGTACGCCATGAGCGCAGTGCCAGGCGGACTTCTCGTTGATGCCAACACCGTGGTTTGGCCAGCGCTCGACATGCAGCTTTCAGCAACCCCAACGATGCTTCGCTCAGTCGGAACCTGCGCAACCGGCCAATACTGTGCGTACTCGAAGGCGAACCGAGGCGGCACCAAGCTGAGCTGGACGACATGCGCCACTGTGAGCACTGCGGCACTCTCATCGGTCGGCTCCATTGCCAATGCACGCTCGTCGGGCACAGTGCAGGCGCGAACATCGTCCGGCACAATCCTTGCTTCGGCGTCCGCAGGCACCTCAGTCAACGTCTTCGGCGCTGTGCGCTCCCTGCGCTGCATTTCATAGAGTCTCTGTCCACAGCTAGCCTGATAGAGCTCATCATGTTTCCGTGAGCGAGGCCGACCAATGCATCCAGAGCAGCTCTTTGCCAGACTCACCCCCGTTCTCTCGGGGGCGACTCGCGCTGGGCCGTCAAGTGCGTCGCTCCGCCGCGCACGCGTGGACTCCCAGAAGTTTGGTGCGTCTAGTTCTTCAGGTAACGACAGCGAACGCCGTAAGGCGGCCGTGTATCGTCTGTTGTTCGATGAGAACTGGCCACGAGTCAGACGCTTCCTCGACTGCTACCTCGACGATGACAACGAAGTCGAAGAGATCACCGCCGAGGTATTCGTGATCGCGTGGCGAAAACTCAAGCCGGACGCCCCGATGGGGTTGACGTGGTTCTTGCGCACGGCGAACAACAAGCTCCGCGACAGAAGTCGACGCGCCAAATCTCGTGCTCGCGCTCTGGAGGCCCTAACGCGCAGCCTTGAGAACCCTGCTGAGCCGCTCGACCCACTTGAAGCGTTAGCGCTAAGGACCGCACTGAGAACGCTAAGTGCCCGTGAACAACAGGTGGTCGTTCTCACCTATTGGAACGATCTCAGTGCCGGTGAGGTCGCAGAGGTATTGCACAGTAGCCAAGGGGCCGTGTGGGCAACGCTGACGCGCGCTCGCGCGAAGCTACGCGCGCAGCTGGAAGAGAAGGCAGCACCGCGATGAACGTGACCGAGGACGACCTCGACCGCATTTTCCGCGCCGTACGCCCGAACCGTACGCACAACGGTCTCGATGCGAAGCGGATAGCTCTCCGTGAGGACATCATTCGGGGTACGCACACCACGCCTCGCACGTCGAAGCGTCCAAGGTTCGTCTGGGCGGGTCTCACCGCAGGGATCGCTTCCGTGGCCGTCGCTGCATTCGTCGCTGCGAGTGTTCTGGCGCCGGGCCACCAAGCTAGCGCGCTCACTCCTCCGAAACTGCATTACTCATCGGCTCCGGCGTTAGCGGATGTGATCGAGACGGCCCGTCAGACACTCGCAAGCTCGGCGGGCCCGCGCCAGATGTCACACGTCGAATCAGTCTCTTGGGGCTGGAGCGTGGAGATCGAAGAATCAAGGATCGAGTCTGTCCCGCAAGCCATCACATTCGACTGGGCTCCGGGTGAGCCCGCGAGCGCGACGATCTTGGCAGGCGACTCATACTGGAGCGGAGATGACCGTCCGCCGGGCGTGCGCCCAAGCCCGTACCAGCCGGGAGATCTGATCGACGAGATCGAGACCTCAGCCGCAGATCTAACGTTGCCTGGGCCGTTGATGGACCTTGCCGACGCAGACGCTGGCAGTCTTGAAGCCGCTCTAGAGGTGTTCGGGATCGACGATGATCCGACTTCGGGTGAGTTGCTCGCCGCCATCGACGGAGTCATGCAGTACTGGACCTTGTCTAACGCTCAACAGAGCCACCTTCTCGATCTTCTCGCTGCTACTGGGGACGTGCGTGTGCGTGGGGCAACAACTGACCGCGTGGGCCGTGAGGTCATCGGTCTGGAGGTATCCTCCCCCGTGCCAGAGCGAACGAGCACCCTGTTCGTCTCCGCTGACTCTGGGCGTCTTGTTGGTATCGAGACGGAGCTGAGCAGGCCGTTTGAGGACCTGCCGGCCGGCGTGATCTCTTACACGATGTGGGACGCTGACCTCTGAAGACAGATGCACAAACAGCGAGATCCGGGGGAAGGATTGTTACTTCCGGTTCTGTGCCGCACAGTGGCAATTGACATGCTTCTCCTTCATTCGCGCCGCTCAATGTATGGCCGCCGGCGGGCGGGGAGCAGCCCCCGAACCTGTCAGGGCGAGGAAGGCATCAGGACGCACAGTGATAGGTAGTCCGCAGCGGCCGCCGGGTGAGAACTCGGCCTTGTAATTAGGTGTATGAGGCCAGGACGTTGTTGACGCGAATTGGCACGAGCGTGGCCGGCGGCTGACCGTCCGCGGCACCGTGCGGGCGGTGGTAGTTGTAGTGCAGGTTCCAGCGCTCGAGGGCGTTGGCGCGTTCGTCTTCTGAGGTCCATGTCCGTGCATAGAGGAACTCTTCGGCAAGGATCCGGTTGTACCGCTCGATCTTTCCGTTGTGGCGGGGCGTGTAGGGCGTGATCCGTTGGTGCCGCGACCCGGCCAGTGCATCGGCGAACGCTGAGGCGCGGTAACAGGATCCGTTGTCGGTCACGATCCGTTCGATGTGCGTGATGCCATGAGCCGCGAACCATGCCCGCGCTCGCGCGAGGAACGCAACGGCCGTCGCGGCCTGCTCGTTCGGCAAAGCCTCGGTGTACGCGAGGCGTGAGTAGCCGTCAATCGCTGAGTGGAGGTAGACGTAGCCGGCTCGCGTGCCGCGGGTTTTCGTCCGCGCGACGGCGCGAGCTTCCGGGCTGTCCTTGCCATGAGCCCGCCATCCGCCGCCATCGGGGATTCGGCCGACCTTCTTGACGTCCAGGGGTCAAGCCCCAGGAAGTGGTGTAGCGGTCGGTGATCCTTCTGCTGTTGGTTTTGGTTAGGCACTGAGCTCGGGGGTGGGGTCGGTGTTCACCTCGCTTCCGGTGTCGGGGGCGAGGGTGAGGCGGGACTTGGCGAGGATGTCGAGGCCGAGGTAGCGGCGACCTTCGGCCCATTCGTCGGTCTGTTCGGCGAGGACGGCGCCGACGAGGCGGATGATCGCGTCGCGATTCGGGAAGATGCCAACACTGTCGGTGCGGCGGCGGATCTCGCGGTTGAGGCGCTCGTTGGGGTTGTTGGACCAGATCTGCTGCCAGAGCCCTTCGGGGAATCCGGTGAACGCGAGGATGTCCGCCCTCGCATTGTCGAGGTGCTCGAACGCGTCGGGGAGTTTGCCGTCGACGTAGTCCAGGAGCCGGTCGAATTGGGCGTTCACGGCCTTCGCGTCGGGCTGGTCGTAGACGGAGTGCAGCATCGCTTTGACCGCGGGCCACATGGTCTTCGGGGTCACGCTCATCAGATTCGCCGCGTAGTGGGTTCTGCATCGCTGCCAGACAGCGCCGGGCAGGTTCGCCGCGATCGCCTCCACCAGGCCCTGGTGCGCGTCGCTGGTGACCAGACGGACCCCGGCAAGCCCACGGGCGACGAGTTCGGCGAAGAACGAACTCCACGCAGCCCCGGTCTCACTGGTCGCGACCCGCAGGCCGAGGACCTCGCGGCGCCCGTCGGCGTTGACACCGGTCGCGACCAGCACGACAGCGTTGATCACGCGGCCGCCCTCGCGGACCTTCATCGTCAACGCGTCGGCGGCGACGAACGTGAACGGGCCCGCGTCCCCGAGCGGACGGTGTCGGAACTGGTCGACGTGCTCGTCGAGCTCGGCCGCCATCCGGGACACCTGGGACTTGGACAGGGAGTGGATCCCGAGGGTCTTCACCAGCTTGTCCATCCGGCGGGTCGAGACGCCGGCGAGGTAGCAGTCCGCGATCACGGTGATCAACGCCGTCTCCGCACGTTTGCGGCGCTCGAGCAGCCATTCCGGGAAGTAGGTCCCTGTGCGTAGCTTCGGGATCTGAACGCCGATCGTGCCGACCCGGGTATCCAGGTCGCGATGCCGGTAGCCATTGCGCTGCGCCGCGCGGTCGGGAGAGGGCTTGCCCCATTCGGCGCCGACGACCGCGTCCGCATCGGCGGACAGCAGCGCGTTGATCGTGGTCTGCAACAGCGAGCGCATCAGATCCGGCGACGCATCGGTCAGGGCTTCAGCAAGCACGCCAGCAGGGTCGACAATATTAAGTGCGGTCATCGTGATGATGCCTTTCGAGTGGGATGTGAGAGTTTCCTCGAAGGATCACACGGTGACCGCGCTCACGTCATACACGACGAGGCGAGCCACCGCGCGCTACACCACCTTAAGGGGCACTACTCGTCCAGGTGAACCATGTGGCCGGGGCACCGAGCGACAATCTTCCTCGCTTCGCGGTTACTTTCCCCGGTCGGGTCGATGAAGCGGCGCCGGTTGAGCTGCAGGTCGGTGAGGATGCGACTCACCGTGCGCCGACTGATCTGAATGCCGACCTGTTCGAGCTCGAACGTGATCCGAGCCGCTGACCACTTGTGCTCGCGCCGCATG
The DNA here is from genome assembly GCF_037204185.1 of Microbacterium bandirmense. Lineage (NCBI taxonomy): Bacteria > Bacillati > Actinomycetota > Actinomycetes > Micrococcales > Microbacteriaceae > Microbacterium > Microbacterium bandirmense. Next base: position 190,254 of record NZ_JBBDGM010000006.1, read on the forward strand.
CGTTCGACTTCGCGAACAACGACGTTGGGGGTGGCTGTCGGGGATTGCTTAGGCGTCGATGAGCGGTCGAGCAGACCGACCTCACCGAACTCACGATGGCGATGGACCCACTTTGACGCGGTAGCGCGGGAGATTCCCATCTCAGCTGCCACGTGAGCGATCGGCCGGGTCTTGCAACGCTCGACCAGCCGCCGACGTCCCTCGACTGACAGTGGCGAGTTGCGGTGAGTCATGCACGTCCTTCGAAGAATGTTCCAGTCGAGTCGCTGAGTCCCGGACCAAGCCCCCCATTCAGCCGTCGGCTACTGACCCTCGTGGTCGCCGCCTGACACGCCGAGCCCGACGTTCGTGGTGTCGCAGCAGGCCTCCGGCGATTCGGAACTGGCTCGACGCCGCCTATGGGCGGCGCCAAGGGCGAGTACTACGAGGAGGGAGATGACCGCGAGCGCCGCGATCGGCGCCGTGTGAGCCTGAACCCAGCCGGACAGGGTCGTTGAGAGCCTGGCGACACCGCCGGCACGGCCGGTCGCGACGAGGTTGTTGTCGGCGGTGGCGGCGGGCCACCAGTACCACGCGAGGTAGACGCCGGTGAGCAGCAAGACGGCGCCGGTGATCCGGGGGCCATAACTCCCGAGGCGTGCGACGTGGCGGGTTAGGCCGGTACCCGCGGCGGTGGTCGCGAGTGCGAGCAGCAGCAGGATGCTGGCTGAGCCGGCGGCGTAGACACCGAAGACCAGCAGCAGCCCCGCGTAGCTGGCGGTGGCCTGTGCCTGGGCGATGACAGCAAGGATCACTCCGAAGGTGCACGACAGGGAGGCGAGGGCGTAGCCGATCCCGAAGACCAGCATCCGGGCGGTTGGCGGGAGGCCTTCGGTTGCTCGGCCGGTGATCCGGGGCAACCGCACGGAGATCGAACGGCCGGCCAGCATCCACAGGCCGAGGAGCACCAGTAGGACGCCTACGGCGAGACCGAGTTTGGGCGCTGCCTGGATCAGGCCCCGAGCCCCGGCGCTCACCAGCAGGCCCGCAGCTGCGAGGGTGCCGGCGAACCCGATCGCCAGTGCGATTCCGGACCGCAGGGCCCTCAGCAGCCGCACCGGGACGGGCGAGGCGTCAGCGTCGCCGAGGGTCTGGCTGATCCAGGCCGGCAGCAGCGCGAACCCGCATGGGTTGACCGGCGCCACCATGCCGGCGGCGAAGGCGAGGCTGAGCAATCCGCCCATGGATCAGGCTCCGGCCTTGACGAGTTCGGCGGTGATCGTCTTCGCGTCGGGCTCGGTGGCACGGAAGGTCACCTTGCCGTCGCCGTCGATGACGATGAGGGTGGACAGGGCGGCAACGTCGAATCGCTGGGACAAGGCGGCACCCTCGTCTATGGCGGCCGGGACGTGTTCGGCGTCGACGTACTCCATGAATCCCTCGATGGTCTCCTTGGACTCGCCGGGGTCCATGTCGACGGCGAGGAAGCTCGCCCCAGCACCCGACTTCTCGGCAGCGGTGGCGGCCTCGCCGAGGGAGCGGACGCCTTCAACGCATTCGCCGCAGCCGACGGAGAAGAAGAACACCGCGGTCGGCTTCCCGCTGGCGGGCAGGCTGACCATCTGGCCGTCGATGCTAGTAACCGCCGCTGGCGTGCCCGCATCTGCGGCTGGTGTGGCGTCGGTGTTTCCGCAGGCGGTCAGAGCCAGGGAGCCTGCAAGCAGGAGGCCGGCGACCGAGAGGGTCGCGCGGCGGGTGCTCACCGGCCACGGTGAACCGGTGAGGGGTGGGGCGCAGGGTGAGGCCCTGGCCGATGATGCGGCCCTGGTCGTCGTACTCGGTGTCCGGCACCGCGGCCAGACCCGTGCGTACGTCGTCGACCGGACGGCCGGCGGCCGCGGCGAACTGCTCGACGGTGACCGGGCCGCCCTCGACGATCAGCCGCAGCAGCGGGATCAATAGGACGGCGTCAAGGCCGGTCTCTTCGGTGTTGTTGAGTCGTTCGGGCAGTTGCGTCGTGAGCTCCGACATGGCGGTACCTTCTTCATGAGTCGGGTGGAGGCTGTCGGCTGCGGGTCACGCGCAGCAGGACAGCTTGGAGATGTCGGTGGTGAAGGCCTTGGCGGCGATCCGGATGCCTTCGGTCATGGTCAGGTAGGGCGCCCATGCGTCGGCGACCTCGGTGACGGTCTTGCCGAGGATGTGGACACCGGCGGCGGCGAGCTCGCCGGTGTCTTTGGCGACGGCGGTGAGGCCGAGGATCTCGCCGGTCTCAGCGTTGGCGACGATCTTGATGAAGCCGCGGGTGTCGCGGTTGACCAGCGCCCGGGGCACGTAGTCCAGCGGCAGGACGCGGCAGTCGCAGCGGATCCCGGCAGCGAGCACCTGGGCCTCGGTCATCCCGACCGCGCCGATCGCCGGACTGGTGAAGGTCACCCGCGGCAGCCGGCTGTGGTCCACCGACCGCTCAGCGCCAGCGAACGTGTTCTCAGCGACCATGTTGCCGTGGTGGGCGGCGACGTAGACGAACTCGGGGTGCCCGGTCACGTCGCCGGCTGCCCAGATCCGGGGGTTGGAGGACTGCAGTTGGTCGGTGACCACGATCTCGCCCGTGTCGCCGGTCTTCACCTCCACCGCATCGAGGTTCAGCCCATCGGTGACCGGTCGGCGGCCGAGGGCGACGAGGACCTGTTCGGCGTGGAATTCCTGCTCGCCGCCGGAGATGTCAGCGGTGACAACAACCTGGCCCCTGACGTCGTCACGGGCAACGTGGGTCGGGACCGCACGGCGGACCACGCGGATGCCCTCGTCGGCGAAGACCTCCTGCAGCGCCTTGGATACCTCCGGCTCCTCCTTCGACGCCAGCCGGGAACGAACCAGCAGGGTGACCTTCGACCCGAGCCGGGCGAACAGTTGGGCCTGCTCCAAGGCGACGTAGCCGCCGCCGAGCACCAGCAGCGAGTCGGGAACCTTGGTCAACTCCATCGCCGTGGTCGAGGTCAGGTAGCCGGCCTCCTCAAGACCGTCGATCGGTGGGGCCCATGCGCTGGCGCCGGTGGCGACCAGGTAGTGATCAGCGTCGATCGTCTCGACCGCACCGTCAGTCGCGGTGACCTCAAGAACGGGCGCTTCTGGCGTGCCGGCGAACGCAGCGTCGCCGTGGCGGATCTGCCAGCCGTAGGCGTCGGCGACGTCGACGTACTTCTCACCCCGAAGTTCCTCGACGAGGTCCTGCTTGCTGCTGATCAGCGCGGGCATGTCCACGTCGTCCGCTGTGGTGGCGATCCCCGGGAAACGGTTGCCCGCCTCGGCAGCGGTCTGGCGGGCCTCAGCGGCGGCGATGAGCGCCTTCGACGGCACGCAGCCGGTGTTCACGCACGTGCCGCCGAAAGTGCCGCGCTCGATCATCACCACCGACTTGCCGAGCGTGGTCGCGCGGATGGCGGCGGCGAACGCGGCGCCACCCGATCCGATGATCGCAAGGTCGTACCTGGACTGCATCCCGATTCCTCCCCTGAGTCTTGAGAATTGCTCTTGATGCAGCCACAATGGACCTTCCAGTACGGGGGAAGGTCAAGTGCGACCTGTGACACATCGGAGACCCAGATGAGGACCGGCGAACTCGCCGAGGCGGCCGGCACCACCGCCAAGACCCTGCGGTTCTACGAGGAGCAGGGCCTGCTTCCCGCGGCCGAGCGCACCGCGTCGGGATACCGCGACTACGATCCGGAAGCAGCGACTCGGATCGACTTCATCCACCGCGGCCAGGCTGCCGGACTTACCCTCGCGCAGATCAAACAGATCCTCGACATCCGCGATGGAGGCGAGATTCCCTGCGGCCACGTCCGGGACCTCCTAGACGTTCGTCTGAAGGACATTGAGCGCCAGATCTCGGATCTCGTCTCCCTCCGCGACAACGTTGCCGCCCTCCGCGACGCAGCCGCAGAACCCGAACCCGAGACCTGCAACGCCGACGAGGTCTGCAGGTACCTGTAGCCAATCCGAGATGACGCGCGCAGAGGCGGAGCCTCCTGCCGCGACCTTCCTACGTGACCACAACGTTATGGCCAGCAACAATTAGGCGGGAATCCGACTCGAAGCTCCCGCAGGTGCATCTGAACGGCCATGCGTCCGCTCATCGGGCTCGCCACCCGTTGTCTTCACCACGTCACTCCCTCATCACTGACGACAAGTCGCGACCGTAGCTCAAGAGAGCGGGGGCGAAGCTCGACAACAACGCCGTTGCGCTCGCAACAGCGAGGCATATGATTCCGTAAGCCGGGTCATACGGTGGTGGCGATACTCCCAACTGTGTGTTGAATGCCCCAACCACGACCGGAAACAGGAGATACGACCCTCCGAACGCCACGAGTGCCGCACTGAGTGCGAGGATCTGGGATTCCAACATCACGATGAAGGCAACGTTGCCTCGCGATGCCCCCATCGTCCGGCGCAGAGCGAACTCTTTTGCCCGGGCGCGTGCGGTCGCCAGTCCGACGTTCATGATCCCGACAATCGTCGACGAAAGGCTTAGCGCACCGAGAACGAACAGAACCCTGCTCGTCGTCGCGATTTCTGAGGAAAGCGCCGAAATACGGTCGGTCTGCGTCACGCTGGCAAGCTCTATCCGCGCGCCCAGCGAAGCTAGATGCCGTGCTGCTGCAGTGACAGCGGAATCCGTGAGCGCAGGCCCATGCAGGGCAACTGTAACGGTCGGGACTTGTTCGGCGAACTCGAAGTAGTCGCGCACCGACGCATACACTTGCGGTTCGTCCAGGGCATCGCGGATGACGCCGACAACGACCATCTTCCTCTTGACGTAATCCGATCCGATCTGAGCCGCACCGTGCGCGGAAAGCTGAGCGGCGGCCGCTTCGTTGACGAGGACGCGTGGGGCGAGCGCCGGCTCTGACTCGAACCATTCTCCGCTCACGAGTGGGAACGGATGGATGTCGATGAGCGACGAGGTCACGAACACGATCTTCAGGTTGTCTACTCGAAGCCCATTGGTCCACACTCCGACATCCGGATCGTCGATGCGCGCCGCAGAGTGTGTCGCACCCGAACGACTCTTCAACTGACGGATCGCTGTAGCGACCTCGTCCTGCGATTCAGGCCCCTTTACGGAGGCCTCGAATGTCGGCTCCTTGCCGCCAGTGAGCAGCGCACGCTGGATCACGGTTTCTCTCATAACCTGATCCGCACTGAGGACTGCCACGAACCCCAGCATCCCGAGGGTGAGAGCAAGCACGACGAGGATGCTCCTGACGGGCGCGCCACGAAGCCCTTGGAATGCGACGATGAGCGACCTCATCGCGTGAGCCCCTGCAACTGACGGAGAGTGCCGTGTTCCAGACGGAAGACTCTATCCATCTGGCCCGCGACCTCATGGTCGTGAGTGACGACCACAAGTGACGCTGCCGCCTCTCGCACCCGCGACAGCATCTCAGCGAGGACCACCTGACCGGTGTGCTCGTCGAGCGCCCCGGTGGGTTCGTCGGCGAGGATGAGTCGAGGATTGATTGCGAGTGCTCGCGCGATTGCTATTCGCTGCCGCTCTCCACCGCTCACCTTCGCTGGGCGCCGGCGCGCGAGGTGAGCGATTCCCATTCGCGCGAGCGCATCGGCCGCGAGAGCTTTCGCGCGCTGTGGTGAGACGAGACGAGAGTGCAGGAGCGGCATCCGCACGTTTTCCATGGCTGAAAGGTGGTCGATGAGTCCGGAGTTTTGAAGCACAAACCCGATGCTTCGCGCGCGAAGTCGGGCAGACTGTCGTTCCCGCATGCGTTGAACGTCTTTCCCGACCAGGCGAAAGTGGGACCCGTGGTCGAAGGAGCTGAGAAGGCCCAGTCCCGCGAGAAGCGTGCTTTTCCCGCTTCCTGAACGGCCGACGACGGCGATGCTCTCACCGGGATGCACGGCGAGGTCGATGCCCTGAAGAATCGAGGTCCCCCCAGGGAGGGTCCGTCGTGCACCTTTCAGTTCGAACGTCGGCTCAACCATCAAGTATCGACGGGCTCGGCACGAACACGACGTCGCCGACAGCGAGACCCCCGGTCACCTCAATGAATGCACCATCGGTGATTCCAAGGGTGACCGGATGCGGGGCTCCGTCGCGTGAGAGATATACCTGCCCCTGTCCTCGTGTTCCGGCGACCGCTTCCAGAGGAAGGGCAGGAACGTCGACGCGCTCGTCGAGCGTTAGGGCAAGCAATCCGGTCGATCCGACCACGGCGGGAACCTCAATCGGCAGTCGGCAGCTGAGCACATAGCTCTCCTCACTTGCAGTCGGACGCGGGTCGTTGAGGCCGCATTCAAATGGGGCGCTTGAACCCTCAATCTGCGCGCGAACGGAGGCCGGAACCCGCTCTGCGAGGCGGAGTACCTGCGCAGGTGTGAGCTCAGCCCGCACACTCAGCGACGTGTCGTGAATCGTGAGGAGGGGCGTACCTACGCCGACCTCCACGTTGAAGGGGACAGCTGCTTCCGCCAGAGTGGCCGTTGTTGGAATTGCTACTTGAGCCTGCTCAGAAGTCCCCGTCGGGGTGAAGAAGAACCGACCCTGATCGTCCTGGCTGAGCTGACCTCGCGATGATGCTGTCACCGCGTAGTCAAGTCCAGCGCTCACCGTCATGGGCAGCGTAAGCACGTCCGTGATGGTGCGAGCTTCGACAGCGGCGGTGACTTCGGGAGCAACCTGCTCTGGCTCGGAACTCGGGTCGAAAAGGTCTGGCATCTCCATTGCGCAGCCGCTCATCGAAAGCACTGCGAGCGCTAGAACAGCGGTTGCCACGCCCCTTCTCACGCTCCGTCTCCCGTGCGGTAGAACGAGCAATCTGACTCATGGAATGCTCGCAGTTCGGTGAGATCGCCGAGCTCCGCGGCATCGAGTGTTGCGCCCCAGACGTTGTCCGGGTCGTCGTAGTACCGGCTTCCCCACTCTGTCTGAGGGAACTTGCGCATCGCGTCCATCGCTGTCTGACGTGTCGAAGAGTCCGTCTTCGTGAGGTATATGTCCTCCCAGGCACACACCCAGTAGAAGTACGCGGCGCCCGCCGCATTTCCGCGCCCGATCTCACCTTCCATGGGTGGCGGTGTGTCGGGAAAAGTCATGCCATCGGGAAGGTGCTCTGGGAAGCTGACAACTGTCTCCTGATAGAGCTCCACATAAGTATCGCTGTCGACGATATTGGCGATCTCGGCGGCTTCACCTTGCGCGCACCCCGTGGTGGCCATTGCAATAGTTGCCGTGGCCACCACAGAGATGAAGAACCGCAGCCTCACAGCGTGAGGGTTCCTTCGAAGCTCGGCGGAAAGAGCACGCATCCGGGGTTTCCGGCTGTGTTGACACGTGCGTTGACCGCGTAGCTCCCGGTCGGAAGAGTCGTGCTTCCCGCTGAGGTCCGGTAGCTGTGCGTGGAGCGGCTCGAGGGCGCGAACTCGAGCGTCTGGGTCGTCTGTGTGGAACCGACGCGGAGGCCTGTGCGAAGCTTCCACCCGGTCTTCCACCAGTCGTGCTTGCTCAGCTTGATGGTGGCCGGTCCCGAGCTGTGCGGACGGAACGTGTCGCTCTGGAAGAGCGCCGAGGCGCAGTTGAGCGAGGCGCTGATGCTGTACGAAGCCGCTGACGCTGGCAGAACACTGCCCAGGACGATAGCTACGGACGCAGCCATCGCTGCCCCGGCGATTCGCGCGCGTCTGATGCCGCTGGACTTGGTCTTCATGTTTCCTCCGGTCTTTTCGTGACCTCGATCCACTTCGACCGAGGTCACATGTAGCAGGCTACGGGCGATAGGAGGAAGAAAACGGAGGTGTAAGGACTTTGCGATTCGCGACAAAGGCGTGTAGCTGTGTGCGAATCGTTACATAGAACGGCGTGAACGACGTGACCGCGGGACAAGTGCCACGCATGTGGGTAGCGCTGGCGTCATGTTAGTAGGCGCGATCGAGGTGGTCGACGCGTTGGTCGCGTGAAACGGGGGGCAGTTCGCGCAATCCAGGCGGCGCATGACCACCGGAGTCAATGCACAACGCCCGAATCGGAATACGATTGAGGGCTATGTCTGCACCGGTGATCACCTATCCGCCCGAGCTGCCCGTCAGCGCGGCGCGAGAGCAGATCGCCGACGCCATCCGCGACAACCAGGTCGTCATCGTCGCCGGCGCGACCGGGTCGGGCAAGACCACGCAGCTGCCGAAGATCTGCCTCGAACTCGGCCGCGAGAAGATCGCGCACACCCAGCCGCGCCGCATCGCCGCCCGCACGATCGCCGAGCGCGTCGCCGAAGAGCTGCAGGTCGAACTCGGCGACCTCGTCGGGTACAAGGTCCGCTTCACCGACCAGGTGTCGGATGCCACCCGCATCGCCCTGATGACAGATGGCATCCTGCTCAATGAGATCCACCGCGATCGGCCGCTGCGTAGGTACGACACGATCATCATCGACGAGGCGCACGAGCGCTCCCTCAACGTCGACTTCCTGCTCGGGTACCTGCGGCGGATCCTGCCGGAGCGCCCGGATCTGAAGGTGATCATCACCTCGGCGACCATCGACCCCGAGAGCTTCGCGAAGCACTTCGCCGATGCCGACGGTGAACCGGCGCCCATCATCGAGGTCTCCGGGCGCACGTATCCGGTCGAGATCCGGTATCGGCCGCTCGTCGATGAGGACACAACTCCGGAGAAATCCGCCGGAAAGCGGACTGCCGGGGACGCAGACCGCGGATCTGCCCCGAATCTCCGGAGTTCTGAACAGGGCAGCGCTGAGCCCGAAGACGAAGTGTCGGCGATCGTCAGCGCCCTGCGCGAGCTCGACCGCGAACCGGCGGGTGACGTGCTGGTGTTCCTGCCCGGAGAGGCTGAGATCCGCGATGCGGCAGAAGCCGTGCGCGGCGCGTACCGGTCGACCAGTGCACCGGTCGAGGTGCTGCCGCTGTACGGACGGCTGTCGGCGGCAGAACAGCACCGGGTGTTCGAGCGCTCGAAGGTCGCCGGCGTCCGCCGCCGGGTGATCCTGGCCACGAACGTCGCCGAGACCAGCCTCACCGTGCCCGGCATCAAGTACGTCATCGACACCGGCACGGCACGCATCTCGCGATACAGCGCCCGCTCGAAGGTGCAGCGACTGCCCATCGAGGCCGTTTCTCAGGCATCCGCCAACCAGCGCTCCGGCCGCGCCGGCCGCACGAGCGACGGAATCGCGATCCGCCTGTACAGCGAAGACGACTTCGAGAAGAGACCGGAGTTCACCGAACCCGAGGTGCTGCGCACTTCGCTCGCCTCGGTGGTGCTGCAGATGCTCTCGCTCGGATTCGGCGACATCGCGGCGTTCCCGTTCCTCACTCCCCCGGACTCCCGCGGTGTCAAGTCGGCGCTCGACCTGCTCACCGAGATCGGTGCGGTCACCGTGGCTCACGGCGCCGAGCCGCGGCTCACGAAGATCGGCCGCGAGATCTCGCGGATGCCCATGGATCCCCGCTTCGCCCGGATGCTGGTGGAGGCCGCCCGCCCTTCGACAGGCCCGTCGACAGGCTCAGGACAGGCAACAGGGACCCAGCCTGGTGTACTGCGCGATGTGATGGCGATCGTCGCCGGACTCTCGATCCAGGACGTGCGCGAACGCCCCAGCGCCGAAGCTCCGCAGTCGGTGCGCGATGCGGCCGACCGCGCGCACGGCCGCTTCGTCGATCCGACCAGTGACTTCCTCACGCTGCTGAACCTCTGGAACCACCTGCGCGAGCAGCAGCGCGAACTGGGCTCGAGCGCGTTCCGGCGCATGTGCCGCAGCGAGCACCTGAACTATGTGCGCGTACGCGAGTGGTTCGACGTGCACCGCCAGCTGCGCACCCTCGTGAAGGCGAAACCGGCTCCTGAGCGAGCGAAGCGAGACGAAGGACGCTCAGCAGCATCCGATCCGGATGCCATCCACCGGGCGATCCTGGCGGGCCTGCTCTCGCAGATCGGCATCCTCGACGAGCGGACGGCCTCCCGCACCCCGGTTCCTGAGCGAGCGAAGCGAGACGAAGGACGCGCCAAGGGCCGCCGCATCACCGAGTACCGCGGCGCCAGGGGCATCCGATTCTCGATCTTCCCGGGTTCGGGCCTGCGCAAGAAGTCCCCGCAGGCGGTGATGGCGGCCGAGATCGTCGAGACCTCGCGCACCTTCGCCCGCACGGTGGCCGCGATCGACCCCGCCTGGGCGGAGTCGCTCGCCGGCGACCTCGCGAAACGGCAGGTCTCGGAGCCGCACTGGTCGAAGGATGCCGGTGCCGCCGTGGCGTTCGAGAAGGTGACGCTGTTCGGTGTGGAGATCATCCCGCGTCGGCGCATGCAGTTCGCCCGCATCGACCGCCCCGGCGCGAGGGAGCTGTTCATCCGCCACGCGCTCGTGGAGGGCGAATGGGATCCGTCGCGGATCGACAAGCGGGTCAGCGCGTTCTGGCGGTCGAACGCCGAGCTGCGCAGGCGGCTGGAGAAGCTCGAGGAGCGCGAGCGGCGCCGCGACATCCTCGCCGGCGACGAGACGGTGTTCGCGTTCTACGACGAGCGCATCCCCCGCGACGTGTTCGACGTGCGCTCCTTCGAGAAGTGGTGGCGCGACGCTCTGGCGAAGACGCCGAAGCTGCTCGTGATGCGCGAGAGCGACCTGATCGACGACGACGAGCGGGCGGATCAGAGTGAGTTCCCCACGCGCTGGAAGCAGGACGATCAGGTGCTCGGCCTTGCCTACCGCTTCGAACCGGGCGCTGAGGACGACGGCGTGAGCGTCGTCATGCCGCTGGCGCTGCTGCAGCAGATCCGCGACACGGGATTCGACTGGCAGGTGCCGGGGCTGCGCGCCGAGCTGATCACGGCACTGCTGCGAGCGCTGCCCAAGGCGATCCGCCGACACGTCGTGCCGGCCGCGGACTGGGCCGAGAAGTTCGGTGCCGAGGTGGCGTCCGACGGGCCGGAACATCACGACGGCATGCCGTCCCGCACGCTGAAGGAGGCGCTGGCGCGCCTGATCCAGCCGCTGGCGAATCAGCCCGTCGCGGCGAGTGACTTCGATGATGAGCGTGTGCCGGGCCACCTGCAGGTGAACTTTCGCGCCGTCGACGAGCGGGGTCGCGTGGTCGGCTCCGCCCGCGATCTGTCCGAGCTGCAGCAGAAGCTGTCGGACCGGTCCCGGCAGAGCGTCAGCCGGTCGCTGAGCCGGACCACGCCGATGACTGACCCCAACCGGTCGTTGAGCGAGCGAAGCGAGACGAAACGCCTTGCCGCAGCATCCACCCGCGCCCCGTTGGAGCGCGACGACCTCACGGACTGGACGTTCGGCGATCTGCCCGAGGTGCTCGACACGAAGGTCGCCGGCGGCACCGTCCGCGGCTATCCCGCGATCGTCGATCGCGGCAAGTCGGTGTCGGTGCGCGTGGAGGCGACGGCGGATGCTGCAGCGAAGGCCACCCGAGAAGGCGTTCTTCGGCTGGTGCTGCTGAACGTCCCCTCCCCCGCCTCATACGTGCAGAGTCACCTCACCTCTCCTGAGAAGCTCGCCCTCGCCGCCTCGCCATATCAGAATGTGGCCGCGCTGATCGAGGATGCCCGCACCGCGGTGGTGCGGTATCTCATCGAGAAGCAGGAGCCCGGCAGGGTGATCCGTGCTGAGGCCGAGTTCCGGCGGGTGCGGGACGCGGTGAACAGCGAGCTCGTCGATCAGCTGTTCGCGTGCGTGTCGCTCGTCGCCCGCATCCTCACCAAGAGCCGTGACGTCGAACGCGGCATCAAGTCGCAGAACTCGCTCGCGCTGCTCGGCCCGCTGAACGACATCCGCTCGCAGCTCTCCGGGCTGATCCGCCCCGGTTTCATCTCCGCGACCGGCGTGGATCGACTCGCGCACCTGCCGCGCTACCTCGACGGGATGCTGGAGCGGCTGAAGACACTCGAGAACGACCCGGGCAAGGACCGTTCACGCACGACCGAGTATGAACGGACAGCGAAGGCGTTTGAGGATGCCGGAGGCATGATCCCCCTGGCATCCGATGCGCCTGCGCATCTGGTCGAGGTGCGCTGGCTGCTCGAGGAGTACCGCGTCAGCGTGTTCGCCCAGCGTCTCGGCACCGCCCAGCCGGTATCGCCGCAGCGCATCACGAAGGCGCTCGCGGCCGCCCGCGCGTGAACGCCTCGGGTTCCTGAGCGCTTACTGCCGCGCCATGGGAGCCAAATGCTGGTTCTGAGCGGTTCATTCCCGTCTTTTGGCTCCCCGGCTGCACGAGCGGGGACCGCACGCCTCGCGCTCGCCAGACGTGAGGCACTTCAAGCGAGGAGGCACTCCCTCGCCCCGAAGGCCGGATAGCCTGGCCACATGGCTCGCGCAATCGTCTACACGGAAATCGGCACCCCTGACGTCCTGCACATGGCAGAGATCCCCGACCCGACGGCCGGGCCCGGCGAGGTCGTGGTGCGCATCGAGGCGGTCGGCGTCAACCCGCTGGATGCCAAACTGCGCCGTGGTGCGCGGCCGTCGCCGCCCATCACCGAGCCGCGCCGGGTCGGCTTCGACGGCGCCGGTGTGATCACCGAGCTCGGCGAGGGCGTCACAGGCTTCGCCGTCGGAGATCGCGTAGCGATCAACAACGTGCTCGGCACCTACGCCACCGCGCTGACGGTGCCCGTCTCGCGGCTCGCCCGGCTCTCGGACGGCGTGACGATGTCCGAGGGCGCAGCACTCGGCATCCCGATCGGCACCGCGTACCAGTGCCTGCGCTCGCTGCGCGTCGGCCAGGGCGACACCCTGCTCGTGCACGCCGGCTCCGGCGCAGTGGGTCAGGCCGCCGTGCAGTACGCCGTGCTGTGGGGCGCGAAGGTGATCGCCACCGGCAGCCCGGAGCGCTTCGAACAGCTGCGTGCACTCGGAGCGACACCGGTCGCGTACGGCGACGGTCTCACCGACCGGGTCCGCGAGGCGGCACCTGAGGGCGTCACCGTCGCACTGGACTGCGCCGGAACCGACGAGGCCATCCAGACCTCGCTCGAACTGGTCGCCGATCGGGACCGCATCGCGACGATCGTGCGCGGACCGGATGCTGCGGATTTCGGCATCCGAGCATTCTCGGGCGGCAGCCCGGTTCCGCTGACCGAGCAGGAGCTGGCCTGGCGCGACGAGGCCGTGGGGATCACGGTCAACCTCATCGAGGCCGGTGACTTCCAGATCGAGCTCGGACCGGAGCTTCCCCTCACCGAGGCCCCGCGAGCGCACGAGCTCATCGAGGAGCACGCCGCCGGCGGCAAGATCGTCCTCGTCCCCTGAGCGGCCGCGGGCATTCCGTCCGCCGCAACAGTTCGACACATCCACGGCCCGAGAAGCCTCTGGCCGCAAGGATGAGAAGATGACGACGACCGAGCTCGCACTCGCGCCCTCCACCGGCTTCTCCACCACTCAGGTGCAGGGCGGCTACCGGGCGTCCGCATCGGTCGGGGCGGTGCCGCCGATCCACCAGACCGCCGCGTACGAGTTCTCGAACCTCGCCGAGGCCGCCGACCTGTTCGCCCTGCGCAAGCCCGGCATCATCTACAGCCGCAACGCCAACCCCACCCAGCAGATCCTCGAAGAGCGCATCGCGTGTCTCGAGGGTGGCGCGAGCGCGGTCGCCGTGGCCTCGGGCCAGGCCGCGGTCGCCGTCACCCTGCTCGCCCTCGCGCACCGCGGCGGGCACATCGTGGCCGCCCATCAGCTGTACGGCGGCACGATCGACCTGCTGCAGGAGACGCTCGACGACTTCGGCATCGGAGTGACCTTCGTCGACCAGGACGACCTCGATGCCTGGCGCGACGCGATCACCCCGCAGACGAGGGTCGTGTTCGCCGAGACCGTGGCCAACCCGATCGCGCAGGTGCTCGACATCCGCGCCGTGGCCGACATCGCGCACGAGGCCGGCGTTCCGCTGGTGATCGACAGCACGGTCGGCACCCCGCACCTGATCCGACCCGGCGAGCACGGCGCCGACTTCGTGGTGCACTCGGCGACGAAGTTCCTCTCCGGCCACGGCAGCTCGCTCGGCGGTGTGGTAGTCGATCAGGGCACGTTCGATTTCGGGGCGGATGCTGCGCGCTGGCCGCAGTTCACCGGGCCGTACACGCGGTTCGGCGAGATGGTGCTGTGGGAGCAGTTCGGTCAGGGGCACGCGTTCGCTGCGCTGGTGAAGTCGAAGTACGTGCACGATCTCGGCCCGTCGATCTCGCCGTTCAACGCGTGGCAGATCCTGCAGGGCATCGAGACGCTCGATCTGCGGGTCGCCAGGCAGAGCGCTACGGCGCTGACGGTCGCCGAGCATCTCGCCGGTCACCCCGCCGTCTCAGCCGTGCACCACCCCGGCCTGCCGGGCAACCCCTGGCACGAGCTCGCCGAGCGGTACCTGCCGAACGGCGTGCCATCGGTGTTCTCGTTCGACCTGGCCGGCACTCAGGACGAGACGGCGTTCACCCGCGTCGCCACGGTGCTCGACAACCTGCGCGTCTTCCGCCTGGTCGCGAACATCGGCGACGCTCGCAGTCTCGTCGCGCACCCGGCATCGATGACCCACGGTCACCTCACCGCCGATCAGCGCGCCGCAGCCGGGATCTCCCTGACCACGATCCGCGTCTCGGCCGGTCTCGAGGACCCCGCCGACCTCATCGCCGACCTCGATCGGGCACTCGCACTGCTCTGAGCGCCCCGGGCACGACTCCGGTTGAGCGCTCCGGCCTCGCGACCGGCGCGGGCGCCTGCCACCCCGGTGAGGGGCGCCGCACTACGCTGAAGTCATGACCGGACTTCGATGGGGCCTCCTCGCCACCGGCGGCATCGCCGCGGCATTCGCATCCGACCTGCGCACGGCGGGTCTCGACCTCGTCGCGGTGGGCTCGCGCAGCCAGGCGTCGGCCGACGCCTTCGCGGGGCGCTTCGACATCCCGCGCGCGCACGGCTCGTACGAGGCCCTCGCCGCCGATCCCGAGGTCGACATCATCTACGTCGCCACACCGCACCCGATGCACCATGCGGATGCCCGCCTCGCCCTCGAGCACGGCAAGCACGCGCTGGTCGAGAAGGCGTTCACCGTCAACCGCGCCGAGGCGGAAGACCTGCAGAATCTCGCTGCTGAGAAGGGTCTGCTCGTCATGGAGGCGATGTGGACCCGCTACCTGCCGCACATGGTGCGCATCCGCGAGATCCTCGCCGCGGGCACGCTGGGTGAGATCCGCACGGTGATGGCCGACCACACCCAGAAGCTCCCCACCGACCCCGCGCACCGGCTGAACGCGCTCGAGCTCGGCGGCGGCGCGCTGCTCGACCTCGGTATCTACCCGATCTCGTTCATCTGGGATGTGCTGGGTGAACCGGCGACGATCCAGGCGACGGCACGGCTGATCGAGACCGGGGCGGATGCCGAGGTCGCCACCCTGATGACCCACGCCGGCGGGGCGGTCTCGACGAGCATCTCATCGTCGCGGGCCGCGGGGCCCAACGCGGCGGTCATCGTCGGCACGGATGCCCGGATCGAGATCGACCGGGTCTGGTACGCGCCCACCACATTCCGGGTCGTCGCGCCGGACGGCACAGTGCTCGAGGAGTACGTCTCGCACGTCGAGGGGCGCGGGATGCAGTACCAGGCGCTCGCCGCCGAGACCGCGGTGACCGGCGGTGACCCGACGGGCGAGACCCTGGCCCTGCCGGTCGCCGAGTCGGCCGCCATCATGGGAACGCTCGACGAGATCCGCCGCCAGATCGGCGTCGTCTACCCGAACGAGGCATGATCGTGGCCGACACCACCGGACGCGTCGCCGTCTACCTCGACTTCGACAACATCGTCATCAGCTGGTACGACCGCGTGCACGGGCGCAACTCCTACGGCAGGGACCGTCAGCGCATCACCGATAACCCGAACGACCCCGAAGTCGTCGAGCGACTGAAGCAGGCCGTGATCGAGGTGGGCGCCATCATCGACTTCGCGTCGTCATTCGGCACGCTGGTGCTCACGCGCGCCTACGCCGACTGGTCGTCGGCCGTCAACGCCGAGTACCGCTCGCAGCTGGTCGCCCGTGCCGTCGACCTGGTGCAGCTGTTCCCCGCCGCCGCGTACGCGAAGAACGGCGCCGACATCCGGCTCGCGGTGGATGCTGTCGAAGACATGTTCCGCCTGCCCGATCTCACCCACGTCGTGATCGTCGCCGGCGACAGCGACTACGTGCCGCTCGCGCAGCGCTGCAAGCGCCTGGGCCGATACGTGATCGGTGTGGGCGTGGCCGGCTCCACCGCCAAGTCACTGGCCGCCGCCTGCGACGAGTTCGAATCCTACGACTCGCTGCCCGGTGTGGATCGGCTCGTCGTGGAGAAGCCCGCCCCGAAGAAGCGAAGCACGTCGAAGGCGGCCGCTGCGAAGACAGCCGAGCCCGATGCATCCGACACGAAGAGCACGAAAGCGGAACCGGCGCAGAAGCCCGCACCTCAGCGCAAGAGCACCAAGAAGACCGTCGCCCCTCCGGTCGACGACGACGCCGACCTCACTTCGGAGGAGCAGATCGAGGCGTCGGCACTGCTCATCCGCGCGCTGCGCCTCGGGCACGACAAGGCGGACGCCGACGAGTGGCTGTACGCGTCGGCGGTGAAGACGCAGATGCGCCGGATGGACCCGTCGTTCAGCGAGAAGGCCCTCGGCTACCGGTCGTTCAACGACTTCCTGCGTTCGCGCGACGAGATCGCAGAGCTTTCCGAGCAGGGTCACGAGCGCATGATCCGCCTGCACGAGGACGACTGATTCCATCCGGGATAGTTAGGGCTCTGTTCAGAACACCGCCGCGTTGTTAGGCTGACCAGCACGTCTGGGGACGAGCTGGGGACGAATCTCAACGAGGAGAACGTCATGCTGAAACGCCCCGTCCATCGCGCGCTGGCTCTCGCCGCCGCACTGTCGCTCACGGCGACGCTCGCCCCGGCGGCCGCCGCGTCGGCTGCCCCGAAACCGCCCGGCAAAGAGCGTGCGGCCGAGGCGTACGCGCACCGCACCATGAAGCACATGACCCTCGAGCAGAAGGTCGGCCAGCTGTTCATCCTGTTCGCCTACGGTCCTGATGCCGACGCGGCCGATGCGCGCAACACCGCGCTGTACGGCGAAGCGACGGCATCCGACATCGTCTCCGAGTACGAGCCCGGCGGGTTCATCCTGTTCTCGGCGCGCGACAACATCGTCGACCCGACGCAGGTCGCCACCCTCTCGAACGGGCTGCAGGATGCCGCGATGGATTCCGGCGCCGGTATCCCGATGCTGGTCAGCACCGACCAGGAGCAGGGGCTCGTCACCCGCATCGGCTCCCCCGCCACGCTCTTCCCTGGCAACATGGCACTCGGCGCCGGGCGCAGTGCGAAGGACGCACGCAAGGCCGCGGCCATCACCGGCCAGGAGCTGCTGGCGATGGGCATCCATCAGAACAACGCCCCCGTCGCCGACGTCAACGTCAACCCCGACAACCCCGTCATCGGCGTGCGCAGCTTCTCATCCGACCCCGGTCTGGTCGCCGAGCTCACCGCCGCCTCGGTGCGCGGATATCAGAAGGATGCCGGGATCGTCGCGACCGCCAAGCACTTCCCCGGTCATGGCGACACCGCCACCGACTCGCACACCGGCCTGCCGGTGATCACGCACACGCTCGAGGAGTGGCAGCGGATCGACGCGCCGCCGTTCGAAGCCGCGATCGCGGCCGGCGTCGATTCGATCATGACCGCCCACATCGTCGTGCCCGCGCTCGATGACAGCGGCGACCCGGCGACGCTCTCGCACAAGATCATCACGGGTCAGCTGCGCGAGGCGCTCGGATTCGAGGGCGTCATCGTCACCGACGGGCTCGAGATGGCCGCGGTGCGGCAGAAGTACGGCGACGGCGAGGTCGCGGTACGGGCCATCGAGGCCGGCGTCGACCAGCTGCTGCTGCCAGCCGACCCGCAGGAGGCGTACCAGGCGATCGACGAGGCACTCGATTCCGGGCGGCTCACCGAAGACCGCATCGACGAGGCCGTCGAGCGGATCCTGAAGATGAAGTACCACCAGGGCGTCATCAAGCAGCCCACCGTCCGGGTCGACAAGGTCATGAAGACCGTCGGCAAGCACTCCAGCCTGCGCGCAGCCGAGAAGATCACCGACCGCACCACGACGCTGGTGCGCAACGACGACGGGACGCTTCCCGTCGCCGTCGACGGCAGGACGGTGCTCGTGACCGGCTACGGCGAGGTCACCGGACGCACCTTGGCCGCCGAACTGACCGCCCGCGGCGCCGAGGTCACGACCCTTCCCACCGGCACTGCTCCGTCTGCGGCGCTGATCGACCAGGCGTCCGCTGCGGCGGCCGCCAGCGACGTCACGATCGTGCTCACCAACGGCGTCACCGCCACGAGCAGGCAGAAGGATCTGGTCGCGGCGCTGGATGCCGCCGAGACCCACCTGGTCGTCGCCGGCGTTCGCAACCCGTACGACATCAACCAGCTGCCCGGCGTCGACAACTTCATCGCGACGTACTCGTACGCCGCGCCTGCCCTGGCGTCGCTCGCGAAGGTCATCACCGGTGAGATCACTCCGCGAGGCCAGCTGCCCGTCGACATCCGCACCGGAGACGACTCGGGTGACATCCTGTACCCCTTCGGCCACGGACTGGGGTGGTGATCGCATGACCATCAGCAGACGAGGAGTGTTCCGCGCCGCCGGTGTCGCGGCGGCCACCGCTGCCGGCGTCGCCGCCACCGGAGGCTCCGCCCTCGCGAGCGCGCCGGCGGCAGCATCCGGTCGGGGTCGCCGACTGCGCACCGGTGCCGACATCGCCGCCGCCGACGGCTGGCGCATGTTCGCCGGACGCAAGGTCGGCATCATCACCAACCCGACCGGTGTGCTGGATGATTTCACCAGCATCGTGGACGACATGCACGCGAAGGGCGTGGATCTCGCCGCGGTGTTCGGCCCCGAGCACGGCTTCCGCGGCACCGCGCAGGCCGGTGAGGCCGAGGAGACGTTCATCGATCCGCGCACCGGTGTGACCGTCTACGACGCGTACGGTGCGAACGTGGCGAAGATGGCCGGTTTCTTCACCGCAGCGGGTGTCGACACGGTCGTCTTCGACATCCGTGATGTCGGAGTGCGGTTCTACACCTACATCTGGACGATGTGGACGGCGATGCAGGCCGCCGCCCAGGTCGGCGATCTGCGGTTCGTCGTGCTCGACCACCCCAACCCGCTCGGCGGCCGCGCACGCGGTCCCGTTCTGCAGGAGGGGTACACGTCGGGCGTCGGTCTGCTCGAGATCGCCCAGCAGCACGGCATGACGGTGGGTGAGCTGGCGCTGTTCTTCAACGCGACGTTCATGGAGCGCGCAGGGCAGCAGAAGCTCACCGATCTGCAGGTCGTAGAGGTCAAGGGCTGGCGCCGCGAGATGGTCGGCCCCGATCAGGCCGACCGGTGGATCCCGCCGTCGCCGAACATGCCCACGCCGCAGACCGCGACGCTGTACCCGGGCACGGGTCTGGTCGAGGCGACCGACTGGTCGGAGGGGCGCGGCACGACGCGCCCGTTCGAGCTGATCGGCGCGCCGTACCTCGATCACCGGTGGGCTGAGGCGCTCGACGCGAAGAGGCTGGCCGGCGTCGAGTTCCGCGAGGCGTATTTCACGCCGACGTTCTCGAAGAACGCCGGCGAGGTCTGTGCGGGCGTGCAGGTGCACATCATGGATGCCGAGAAGGTGGATGCCATCGAGGTGGCCACCCACATGCTCGTCGAGGCGCGCCGGATCTATCCGGAGTTCTCCTGGCGCGGTGATGGTGGCCGGTGGATCGGCCTGCTCACCGGTTCGGGTCGGTTCCAGGAGCAGCTCGAGGCCGGCGCCTCCGCCGAGGAGATCATCGCCGCCTGGCAGCCCGAGCTGAAGAAGTTCGTGCGTGACACCCGGCCCTACCTGCTGTACGGGGGTCCGCGGCACTGACCGTGGCGCGGGCGCCGGTCATGGCTCGGCGCCCGCGCTGCCTCACTGGTTCGAGAACGCCGCGTCGAAGGATGCGGCGGGCTGCGGCCACAGCAGCGAGCGAACGTACTCGACCGCCTGCGCCGCGCCGTGCAGCCGGTCCATGCCGGCATCCTCCCACTCGATCGAGATGGGGCCTGTGTAGCCGATCGCGTCCAGGGCTCGGAAGGCGTCCTCCCAGGGCACGTCCCCGTGCCCTGTCGAGACGAAGTCCCAGCCGCGGCGCGGGTCGCCCCACGGCAGGTGCGAGCCGAGCGCCCCGGCCCGGCCGTTGTGCGGCCGCATCCTGGTGTCCTTGCAGTCCACGTGATAGATCCGGTCCTGGAAGTCCCAGATGAAGCCCACCGGATCGATGTTCTGCCACATCATGTGCGAGGGGTCCCAGTTGAAGCCGAACGCCTTCCGGTGGTCGATGGCTTCCAGTGCGCGCACCGAGCTCCAGTAGTCGTAGGCGATCTCGCTGGGGTGCACCTCGTGCGCGAAGCGCACGCCCTCGCCGTCGAACACGTCGAGGATCGGATTCCACCGCGCGGCGAAGTCCTCGGCGGTGGCCGGGTCGCGGGCGAGCATCCTGGATGCCTCGCGCGCCCCCAGCCAGCCGCCGGAGAGGCGGTCTCCACCGGTGGACGCCCTCCCGCGCGACTCGCGTTCAATCCGCGCGCCGGCGTGACACTGGCGATCGACCTGGGTGCGACGCACGCCACGGTCGCGATCGCCGACCTGTCCGGCAGCATTCTCGACGCGCTCACCCGGCGCATCGACATCGGCGACGGTCCCGAGCCGCTGCTGGACCGGCTGCTCGATGATGGGGGCGATCTGCTCGCCGGCACAGGACTGCCGCTGCTCGGCGTCGGCATCGGACTCCCGGGGCCGGTCGAGCACTCCACCGGCCGGCCCACGAACCCGCCGATCATGCCGGGGTGGGACCGCTTCGACGTGCCGGGCTACGTGCAGCGCCGCTTCGATGTCCCGGTGCTCGTCGACAACGATGTGAACATCCTCGCCGTCGGCGAGCAGGCCACGTCGTGGCCGCACACGCGCGATCTGATCTTCATCAAGGTCGCCACCGGCATCGGCGCCGGCCTGATCAGCGGCGGACAGCTGCAGCGCGGCGCACAGGGATCAGCGGGCGATCTGGGTCATGTGCAGGTGCCCCGCGCCGCAGACAGCACCCGCCCCCCGGGCGACGACCGCGACCTGGAGGCGATCGCGAGCGGCACGGCGATCGCCGCCGTGCTGCGCGCACAGGGCATCGACGCCGCAGGCAGCGCCGATGTCGCCGACCTCGTTCGCGCCGGCAATCCCGCCGCGATCGAGGCGACCAGACAGGCGGGGCGCGACGTCGGCGAGGTGCTCGCCACGGTCGTGAACCTGCTGAACCCGTCGGTCGTCGTGCTGGGCGGCATCGTGGCCCGCGCCGGAGAGCACCTGCTCGCCGGCGTGCGCGAGGTCGTCTACCGGCGCTCGATCCCCCTCGCCACGCAGCACCTGACCATCGTGCAGAGCCAGGCCGGCGAGCACTCCGGTGTGCTGGGTGCCGCGATCATGGTCGCGCGTCACGTGCTCTCGCCCGCGAGTGTCGACGCGCGCATCGCCGCCATCGGCTGATCCGACGGCCGCAGCCGCGGTGACGACAGCGCTTCGGGATAGTCTCGAAGTGTGGAACACGTCCCGCATTCGCCGTATCTGAGAGCCCTCGGCGGACAGCGCACACAGCTGCACCCGGCGCTGCGCACCTACTTCTCGGCGATCCCCTCCGGACATGTCGGCGTCGGCGAGGGCACCTTCTCGCGCATCGGCACGCCCCGCCGGTGGCTGTGGCCGGCACTGCGGTGGCTGCAGAAGTACGGTGTCGTCCACGCGTGCTGGCACCAGGACGTGCCGTTCACCGTGCGCAACCTCAGCGTCGCCAGCCGCGTGGTCGGCGAGCGCACCCTGCACCTTCCCGACGGCGATTGGACGATGCGCGATTCGGCCGGCTCCACGGCACATGGCCGCGTGTTCGATCAGCTCGGCGAGCCGGTGACGCTGGCCGTCGTCTTCGACGTCTCCGTCGACGGTGACGCGCTCGCCCTGCGCAGCCGGTCGGTGGGCATCCGCCTCGGTCGCGTGCGCATCCGGCTTCCGAAGCCGATCGCGCCCGTGGTGAGGCTGCGCGAGAGTGCCGAGAAGCGTGCCGGACATCAGCGGGTGGCGCTCACCGTCGACATGCCGGTGATCGGCCGCATCTACGAGTACGAGGGCACGTTCACCTATGGCATCCACGAGGCCGGCGCGTGAGCCGGGTCGTGATCGGCGGATCGACGGGGTTCATCGGCCGGCATCTGCAGCAGAAGTACCGTGCGGAGGGACGCGAGTTCGTCACGATCTCCCGCTCGGGAGCCGACCTGAGCTGGGACGACCGGGCCGGCATCGACGCGGCCGTCGACGGCGCGGCGCTGGTCGTGGGCCTGGCCGGCAAGAGCGTCAGCTGCCGCTACACGCCGGCGAACCGCGCCGAGATCTTCGCCTCGCGGTTGGACACGACCGCGGCACTCGGCACGGCCATCGCCCGGGCATCCGCTCCCCCGTCGCTGTGGGTCAACTCCTCGACCGCGACCATCTACCGGCACGCCGAGGACCGCCCGATGACCGAGGCCGACGGCGAGATCGGCACCGGCTTCTCGGTCGAGGTGGCGAAGGCCTGGGAGCACGCACTGTACGAGCACGATCTGCCGCACACCCGCCGGGTGGCGCTGCGCTCGGCGATCGTGCTGGGCGATGCCGGTGTGCTCGGCCCGCTGCGCGCGCTCGCGCGGCTGGGTCTCGGTGGCACGCAGCTCGACGGCCGGTGGCCGGTGTCGAACGCGCGGCGCGCCGCAGGGACGGCGCACCTGCCTGGTGCCCGCGGCGGGCGTCAGCGGTTCAGCTGGATCCACGTCGACGACGTGCTCGGCATCGTCGACTTCCTCGAGCAGAATCCGCAGCTCGAGGGACCTGTCAACGCATCGACGCCGAACCCCGTCGACAACCGCACATTCATGGCCGCCGTGCGTCGCACGCTCGGCGTGCGCTTCGGCCCGCCCACACCTCGATGGATGCTGGAGATCGGCGCCCTGGGCATCCGCACCGAGACGGAGCTGATCCTGAAGAGCAGGTGGGTGCTGCCCGAACGGCTGCTCGACGCGGGATACGAGTTCCAGCATCCCGACCTGGACGGGGCGCTGCAGGCCTCGTTCTCGGCCTCGACCACCACCTCGACCGTCGCCTGACCGCCGCTCATGTGTTCTCGGCGACGGGACCGCTCCGTTCCTGTCGCAGGGCCGGCAGGTACCCGAGGGCGCCGACGACGCTGAACGCCCCGGCTGCGACGATCGCCACTGCGGGACTGGTCACCTCGGCCAGCGGCATGAGCACGAGCAGCCCGAGGCTGTACGAGCCGCCGGCGATCATCGAGTTCATCGACAGCACCATCGCCCGCGTCTGCGGCCCGCTCTGCCGGTGCAGCAGCGCGTTGTGCACGGGACCGGCGGCGCCGTGCGTGAGGTAGGCGAGTCCGTACCCGATCAGCAGCCCGGCAGGACCGGCGGCCAGGCCCATCAGCACGACGAACAGCCCGTTCACCGCACGCATCGCGATGGCGGCGCCCGCCGTGCCGAGCCTTCTGCGCAGCAGCGGCACCGACGCGGAGCCGACCGCGAACAGCCCCCAGGCCAGGGCCGATGAGGGTCCGAACACGGCCGCCGCCGTGCTCTCGGCGCCCAGCTGCTCGGCGAGGCGAATCGGAGTCAGCGACTCGAACGCGATCATCGCGATGCTCCAGAACACCTCCACCAGCACCAGCGCGCGAAGCACTCCGGACCCGCGCAGAAGGCGGACGCCGCCCCGCATCGCGAGGGGCGTCTCCCGCACAGCGAACCTCAGCGTGACGCGGGCGCGCGCCGGCTCGCGAACGAGTATCGCCACGAGAACACCCGAGACCGCATACAGGGCCGCCGCGAGGATGAACGGCAGCACCAACGCCGACATCGCGGCGAAGGGATGCCAGGCCACCAGCGCTCCGCCCGCTGCCGCACCGGCGGCGATCGCGATCCCGAGCGCCGCCGCCCCGCGCCCGAGCGGCGTATCCAGCGGCGCATCGGGATCGTCGGCCAGCGCGACATCGACGAACCACGCTTCCAGCGGGCCGGAGTCCAGCGCGCGGAACACCCCCTGCAGCACGAGCGCGATCGCGAAGACGGCGAACGACTCTGCGAGCAGGAACACGCAGGTCGAGGCCACGGCGAGCGCAGATGCCGCCAGCAGCAGCGGTCGGCGACCGATGGCATCGGCCAGCCCGCCGGTGGGCAGTTCCAGTCCGAGCACGACGAATCCCTGCACCGACAGCAGCACGCCGATCTCGGCGAGGCCGAGACCCCGCTCGAGCGGCAGCAGCACGGTCATGCCGATGGTGAGACCGACCGGGAGCCAGCGCACGGCCGTGAGCAGCACGAACCGTCGTTCGGCCTGGCGTCGGGTGAGAGCCGGAGTCGTCATCGTCATGGACGATCGTCGTCGGGGTGAGCGGCAGCTGCGGTGAGCGCGAGCGGTGCCGCGTGCGTCGTGATGTGCAGCCGCAGGGCATCCTGTGATCCGGTGCCGGCCGCCCGATAGCGGGCGAAGAGGGCGTTCAGCTCCTCGCGGAGTGCGGTCGCCTGCGTCGGCGTCACCTCGACGAACGTGTCGCTGAGTCCAAGGCTGTCCCGCCATCGCTTCGGCCACTCCGGCGCGGCATTCTCCCACCGCTCGGCACGCTCGACGAACTCACGCAGGTACGCGCGCTGCAGCCAGCCCACGGCAGCGGCAGCATCAGGGCGATCGTCGAAGTCGGATGGCACCCAGGAGTGGAAGCCGCTGGTGGCCCGCCATTCGCGGCGTCGCCCGACTCCCTCGCCGGTGTCGGTCACCAGCCCCACTTCGGCGAGCCGACGCAGATGGTAGCTCGTGGCGCCCGAGTTCGTGCCGAGGTGCCGGGCGAGGTCGGTGGCCGTTGCAGGGCCGCCGATGCGCAGCAGCCCGGGGATGCGCGCCCGCAGCGGATGCGCGAGCGCCCGCAGTTGGCGCTCGTCGAGTCTGATGCCGCCCTGTTCCGCGTCGCTCATGCAGCCAGCGTGACATGCCTGTGACGTATGCACAAGTCCTTTGCAAAGGTTCTGTGCATGCGCAGACGCCGGCAGCACCTGCCCTCTTCGTGCGGGCTCTGTCCGTCGGGGTCGGCAGCGGTTGCCGAACGAGCGCCGGGTCTATTCGTCCTGAGAGCTCGGACTCGCCGAAGGACCCTCGCGCTCCTTCTTGCGCTTCTCGATCTCCTCGCGCAGTCGCCATTCCTCGATCTCGCGGTCGAGATCGGCGATCTGCTGCTCGGTGGTGCGCGTGTCGATCGGCACCACCGGCGCTGGGGGCGCCGACGGGCGCGAGCGGGTCGTCTCCCGTGCCGGGCGTCCTATGCGGATGCCGCCCTCCGGGTACACCCGCCCGAGCGCGAACCACAGGATGCTGCCCAGCAGCGGAAGCAGCACGACCAGCAGCAGCCAGACGAATCGCGGCATGTACCGCACCTCGGAGTCGTCACGGCGGATGATGTCCACGACGGCGAACACCATCAGCCCGATGGTGATCAGCGAGAACAGGAACGGCATGTTCTCAGGGTATCCCGGCGGTGACCGCGTGCGCTCCGCTCTCAGTCATCGCCGGTGGCGATCCGAGTCCCTTCGGTGTTCGACCAGGCGCTCCACGAGCCCGGGTAGACGGTCACGGGCCGCCCGATGACCGCGCCGGCCAGTGCGAACTGTGCGGCAGTGATCCCCGACCCGCAGTACGCCGCGATGGGGGTATCGGCCGTGGCACCGACGTCGTCGAATGCGGCGGCGATGTCGGATGCCGGAGTGAACCGTCCGTCCGCGGTCAGCAGTTCTCCGATCGGCAGGTTCCGTGCACCCGGGATGTGCCCGGCGATCGGGTCGATCGGCTCTGTCTCACCGCGATAGCGCTCGGCGACACGAACGTCGATCAGCACTCCGGCGTCCGGCCACGACGCTGCGGACCGGGTGTCGATGACCCCGCGGTCGCCCGGTGAGCCGAGCGTCACGTCACCGGCCGGTGCGACGACCTCGCCGGTCTCGCTCTCACCGCCGGCTGCCAGCCACGCCTGCCACCCGCCGTCGAGCACCCGCACGTCGGCCAGACCGGCACGGCGCAGCGCCCACCAGGCGCGCGAAGCCGACAGCATCCGCGCACCGTCGTAGACGACGACCGGCACGCCGTCGCGGATTCCCCAGCGTCGTGCGGCCGCGGCGAGCGCGTCGTCGGAGGGCAGCGGATGGCGTCCCTCGTGGGGCTCGCCGTGCCGCGACAGGTCGCCCTCGACGTCGATGAAGACAGCACCCGGAATGTGTCCGGCGAGGTACTGCTCGTGGCCGTCGTCGCGACCCAGCTGCCAGCGCGCGTCGAGCAGGTGCAGCTCCCCGAGGCGATCGCGCAGCTCATCGACGGTGATCAGCGGATGAACGGTGTCGGTCATGACACCCACGGTAGTGCCCAGGGACTACCCGACGGCGGCGCACACGTCCCGGAACAGCGTGGCGTGCAGCGCGTTCCAGTCCGCGGTGACCGGTTCGGGGCACGAGGAGAGCTTCACGATCACCGTGCTGGTCGGCGGGTCGAGCCAGATGTACTGCCCGTGGATGCCGACGGCGTAGACGTTGCCGCGCTCGTTGCCGGTCGACCACCACTGGTTGCGGTAGGAGACATTCGGGTGGACGTCCTGGATGATCAGATCCTGGACCGCGTCCACGTCGCCGCCGGCCATGGTCGACGCGACCCAGTCGGCCGACACGACCCGGCGTCCATCGATCCTTCCTCCGGCGAGCATCAGGCGCCCCACGCGCGCGAGGTCGCCGGCGGTGCAGGAGATGCCTCCGTTGGCGAAGGCGAATCCCGCAGCATCCACGGTGATCGATGCGTCGTGGTCGCAGCCGAGTGGCTGCCACAGCCGATCGGCGAGCACATCGGCGTACCGGCTGCCCGTGACCGACTCGATGAGCCAGGCGAGCACATCGGTGTCGGCCGAGCAGTACTGGAACCGGCGCCCATGCGATCCCGACTTGCGCAACTGCAGCAGGAAGTCGTACGTGTTCTCCGGATCCGTCGCGAGGCGGGTTCGCCAGCCGGCGATGCGGTCCTGCGCCTGCACGTGCGAACGCTCGTCACGATAGTTCTCGTCGTAGTCGACGGCGACGGTCATATCCAGCACCTGCTGCACCGTCGCATCGCCGTAGGCGGAGTCCGCCAGTTCGGGGAGGTACACGCTCACGGTCTCGGCGGCGTCGATGAGACCGTCGTCGATGAGCGTGCCGACCACGATGCCGCACAGCGACTTCGACACACTCATGAGCAGATGCCCGTCACGCTCCCCGAACCCCGGCCGCCGGTACTCGGCGATGCGCTCACCGTCGCGCACGACGAGGAAGGCGTCGGTATGCGACGCCTCCAGACGCGCGCCGATATCGCCGACAGTGGCGAGTGCGGCGAGGTTCGACGTGCCGGCGCGATCGACCGGCGTCTGGCGGATGACGGCGGTCGGCACGTACTCCGAGACGTGCGCGAACGCCCACTTGCTGTGCGGCGCATCCTGCCAGGTGTCCAGCGTCGGCTGTCGTTCGGCATCCGGGTAGCGGGACACGCGGGTGCGTGGTCCCGCGAAAGTCAGGTCGGTCACGGCAGGAGGCTCCTCTCAGCGCGGTCGGAAACGGCCGGATCGACGCCCGGCGCGGGTGGCATGGATGCGAGCAGACGACGCGTGTAGTCGTGCGACGGCTCCGAGAGCACGGTGTCGGCGGATCCGCGCTCGACGAGGGCTCCGCGCCGCATGACCCCGACCTCGTCGCTCATGTACCGCACGACGTCGAGGTCGTGGGAGATGAGCAGGAAGCTCAGCGATCGCTCCCGCTTGAGCCGCTGCAGCAGGTTGAGAACCTGCGCCTGCACGGAGACGTCCAGAGCGCTGGTCGGCTCATCGAGCACGACCAGGGCGGGCGACGTGGCGATGGCGCGGGCGACACCCGCCCGCTGGCACTGCCCGCCGGAGAGCTGATGCGGCAGGCGATCGGCATGCGAAGCCGCAAGCCCCACCTCATCGAGCAGAGCGTCGACGGTGCGGCGGACCTCGGCTGCTCCCAGCCGCGTATGAGTGCGCAGAGGCTCGGCGACCGAGTCGCGAATGCGCATCCGCGGGTCGAACGCCGCCATCGGATTCTGGAACACCATTCCCGTGCGCGCACGCAACTGCCGCAGCGCTCCGCCGCGCAGCGTCGCCGGGTCCTCGCCGGTGATCATCGACCGCCCCGATGTCGGCGGCACGAGACGCAGGGCGCATCGCGCGATCGTGCTCTTCCCCGAACCGGACTCCCCTACGAGTCCGAACGTGGTCCCGGCGGCGACCCGCAGGCTGACGCCGTCGACGGCTCTGACCTCGGTCCTGTGCGAACGGTAGATCTTGACCATGTCCTCGATGACCAGGGCGTCCGTGGCCGTGGCATCCATCATTCCTCCCCCAATCGCAGGCAGGCGGCCTCGTGCAAGGAGCCGACCGGCTCCAGCGACGGGTCGCTTGCGCGGCAGCGTTCCTGCACGCGCGGGCATCTGTCGGCGAAGGCGCAGCCGGACACCATCAGCAGGTTCGCCGGCACGCTGCCGCGGATCGCCTCGAGCGCTCCGCCGTCGCGGTGCCGCGACGGAAGCGCACCGAGCAGACCACGCGTGTACGGATGAGCGGGGCGGGTGAGGACCTCGGCGCTGGGGCCGGTCTCGATCACCCGGCCCGCGTAGAGCACGGCGACCGTGTCGCAGACCTCCTGCACGATGCCGAGGTTGTGCGTGATCAGCAGCACGCCGAACCCGAACCGGTCTCGCAGCGACAGCACGAGCTGCAGGATCTGCCGCGCGATGGTGACGTCCAGCGCAGTGGTCGGCTCATCGAGGATGAGCAGCCGCGGCTCGCTGAGCAGCGCCATCGCGATCATCACACGCTGCAGCATGCCCCCGCTGAGCTCGTGCGGATAGCTGTCGAACACCCGCACCGGGTCGGGCAGACCGACGTGGTCGAAGTACTCCAGGATGCGCTCGCGCGCCTGAGCGGTGCTCATCCGACGATGCCGTCGTGCCACGATGCGCAGCTGCGTGCCGAGGGTGAAGACCGGGTTGAAGGCGGTGCCGGGATTCTGGAAGACGATCGAGACGATGTCACCGCGCGCCGGCGACGGAGTCGCCAGGTCCTGCTCCACGCCGTCGAGCACGATCCGCCCACCGGGCTGCGCACCGTTCGGCAGCATCCCGAGCACGGCGAGCCCGGTGAGGCTCTTGCCGCAGCCGGTCTCACCGACGACCCCGAGCACCTCGCCGGCGCCGATGGTGAAGGACACCCCGCGCAGCGGCCGATTGGTCAGCCGACCGCGCTCCGCGAACGCGATCTCCAGCTCGTCCACTCTCAGCAACTCGGTCATCGCTTCACCTGCCTGGGGTCGAAGAAGTCGCGCAGCGCATCGCCGAGCAGATTGAAGCCGAGCACCGCGGCGAAGATCGCCAGACCGGGGAAGGCCGAGATCCACCACGCGGTGAAGATCTGCCCTCGCCCTT
The DNA here is from genome assembly GCF_037204185.1 of Microbacterium bandirmense. Taxonomy (NCBI): domain Bacteria; kingdom Bacillati; phylum Actinomycetota; class Actinomycetes; order Micrococcales; family Microbacteriaceae; genus Microbacterium; species Microbacterium bandirmense. The sequence continues at coordinate 219,897 of NZ_JBBDGM010000006.1, forward strand.
CGGCGACCATCAGGCCCCAGTCCGGCGAGGGCGGCTGCGCGCCGAGCCCAAGGAAGGCCAGTGAGCCGGCCGCGAGGATGACCGCACCGACATCGACGGTCGCCTGCACGAGCACCGGTGTCATGCAGTTGCGCAGGATGTGCCGGGTGAGGATACGCCAGGTGGGCACGCCGATGGCTCTGGACGCCTCGATGAACGGGCGCTCGCGCAGTGAGCGCGCCTCAGCGCGGACCAGCCGCGCGTACCAGGGCCACCAGCAGATCGCCAGCGCGAGGCCCGCGTTGAACAGGCTCGGACCGAGGATCGCCACGGTCACCATGGCCAGCAGCAGCGGCGGGAAGGCCTGGAAGACCTCGGTGATGCGCATGAGCAGGTCATCGAGCCACCCACCGCGATACCCCGCGATCGCGCCGAGGGGAATGCCGATCAGGGCAGCCAGCAGCACGACCACGATCGAGATGACCATCGCCGGGCGTGCCCCCATGATGACGCGGGACAGGATGTCGCGACCGAGCTGATCGGTGCCCATCAGGTGTGTGAGCGAAGGAGCCAGGCTCCGGGTGGTCACATCCGTCTGTCCGAGCCCCTGAGCGGGGTTCGGCGCGATCCACTCGCCGAACAGGGCGAGCATGATCATCAGCAGCACGATGGCGAGGCCGGATGCTGCGAGCCAGTCCGTTCTGAGCACACGCCAGAGGCGTGTGGCGGATGTGTCCCGTGCGGGGAGGGGCAGCGGGCTGAGTGTCGTCGTCGCGGTCATGCGATCCTCACTCTCGGGTCGAGCCGGGCCTGCACCACGTCGACGACGAGGTTCGCCGCCAGGTAGCCGAAGGCACCCAGCAGGGTGATCGCCATGATCGACGGGTAGTCGACGGCGAGCATCGCAGAGCTGGCGAACTGTCCGATGCCGGGCCAGTTGAACACCACCTCGACGAAGAACGTGCCGGTCAGCGCGTACGCCGTGGCCAGGCCGATGATCGTCATCGTCGACGGCAGCGCGTTCTTCAGCGCAAGGCGCCAGCGGACCATGAACTCGCGCAGACCGTACGCGTTGGCAGTGAACACGTAGTCCTGGCCGAGCACCTCGAGCATCGAGGCGCGTGTCATGCGGGCGATCAGGCCCAGCGGATAGGCGGCAAGGGTGATCGCGGGCAGGACCAGGTGGGCGAGCCCATCCGTCCACGCGACGTAGTTTCCCGTGATCAGGCTGTCGAACAGGGGAAAACCGGTGACGTGGGTGATGGGGCTCGTGTATTCGATCTGCTTGGAGAACTGCCCCGTGGCGGGCAGGATGCCCAGTCGTCCTACGAACAGCACCTGCAGGAGCAGCCCCAGCCAGAACGCGGGAACCGAGACACCGCCTATCGAGATGACGCGGATGATGCCGTCCACCACACCGCCCGGCCGGCGAGTGGCGATCACGCCGAGGACGATGCCCACCACTGTCGCCAGCAGCATCGCGGCGAACAGCAACTCAAGGGTGGCGGGCAACCGGGAAGCGAGCTCCTGCAGCACCGGTCGCTTGGTCGAGAGCGAATCACCCCAGTCGCCGGTCAGCAGCCCCGCCAGGTACTCGAAGTACTGCACCGGAAGCGGGCGGTCGAAGCCGAGCTTCTCGCGGATGCGGGCGAGCTCTTCGGGCGGCGCCTTCGGGCCGGCGTAGACCACCGCCGGGTCGGAGGGGATGACCCTGGTGAGCACGAACACGATGATCGTGATCACCAGGAGCACGAGGGCGGCGGTTCCGACCCGGCGCGCCAGGAATCTCCACATGCTGTCGTCCTCAGCCCCGACTCACGCGGCGGGTTCGATGGGGGCGAAGAACGTCGTGAACGGGTAGTTCTCGTTGAACTGACCGATCTTCAGATCCTCCGGCACCACCGTGACCACCTGGGCGTCGAACAGGTAGAGTCCCGGTGCCTGGTCGTACAGCATCCCCATCGCCTTCTCGTACTCCGCCTGCGCCGCGTCACGGTCACTGCCGGTCAGAGTGCCGGCGTTCTCGATCAGCGCGTCGTACTCGGGGTTGTTCCAGTAGCTGAGGTTGAAGAACGGCTCCTCGCTGGAGTGGAACAGCGAGTAGAGGTTGTCGGAGCCGGCATCGCTGTACGTCGGCCAGTAGTAGACGATGAAGATGTCCTGGGCGTTCTGCGGGTCTGCCTTGGCCTTCTCCCACTGCTGGTTGAACAGCTCGGCGGTCACCTCGACGTCGACGCCGATCTTGGCGAACGAATCCTTGATCAGCGGCACGAAGCGGGCTTCGGCGGGGTTCTCGGAGGCGTAACTGAGCGTGAGAGTGAAGCCGTCGGGGTGGCCGGCCTCGGCCAGCAGCTCCTTCGCCCGCTCGAGGTCGTAGGTGTACTGCGGCACGCTGTCGGAGTACGGGAAGATGCCCTTCGGCACCGGGCCGTGCGCCTGGGTGCCGAAGCCCTGCACTCCGACGTCGATGAGGTCCTGGTAGGGCACGGCGTAGCTCAGCGCCTGGCGCACGGCCGGATCGTCGAGCGGCGCGCGCAGGGTGTTGAAGTAGCCGAGGTAGTTGAACGGCGAGTTCGCGGTGCGCACGGTGGCTCCCGTCTGCTCGGCCACCGACTCGACGTTCTCCAGCGGCACGGTGGTGGCGAAGTCCACCTCGCCGGCGGTGAGCATCTGCTGGGCCGTGACGGCGTCGGGTGTGATCGAGATGTCGACGATGTCGTAGTTCGGCGCCTTGTCGTCGTTCCAGTAGTCCTCGTATGCCTTCAGGACGACTTTGGATCCTGGTTCATAGCTGTCGAGGACATACGGGCCGGTGCCGGCGTCGACGCCCGCTTCGAAGTACTTCTCGTCCTGGGCCGCGGCCTCGAGCGCCTTGGGCGACACGATCCATGCCCCGTAGGTGGATGCCGCCACGAGGTCCATCGGCGCCGAGTACTTCAGGTGCATCACGACCGTGAGGTCGTCGGTGGCCTCGACGCTGTCCAACGGCGCCCAGATGAACGAGGCGCCGGCGCGCTCGCGTGCGGCCTCGATGCTGGCGACGACGGCAGCAGCATCCACCGTCTCACCGTCGTGGAAGGTCACGCCGTCGCGGATCGTGAACGTCCAGGTCAGGCCGTCTTCGCTCGTCTCCCACTTCTCGGCGATCGCGGGCGTGAACTCCTCGGCGGCTCCCTCGGGGTTCTTCCACAGGAGCGGCTCATACAGGTTGCCCATGTACAGGGCCTCGGTCGAGAACGACGAGACGGGGTCCCATGTCGTCACCGCCGCGGATGCGGCGACGGTCAGGATGCCGGTGTCTGCCTGCGCCGGTGCGCCGCTGTCCGGCGAACACGCGGCGAGGCCGGCGACGCTGAGTGCTGCGACCAGCCCCACGACGGCGAGTCGGCGGGAACGAGCTCGGGTGACGACCATGTCTACCTCCAGGGAAGGGGAACCCCGGTGCGGGGCATGGCCAGTGTATGGACAATCATGCGAGACTCACCAATACTTGATTTTCACTGTTTCGATACCTTGGAGGCATCGCATGGATCTGCGGCTGCTGCGTTACTTCGTCGCGGTGTGCGAGCACGGCACGATGCACGGTGCCGCCGAGGCGGTGCGCGTCGCCCAGCCTTCTCTGAGCCGCCAGATCCGCGGGCTGGAGCAATCCCTGGGGTTCGTGCTGTTCGATCGCGTTCCCCGCGGGGTCACCCTGACCCCTGCCGGTCGGGCGTTCCTTCCCGTCGCCCGCGATCTGCTCACGCACGCCGCCCGCGCGACGACCACGGTGCAGGCGATCGCCTCAGGCGCCGGAGCGGGTCTCACCGTGGCATCCGCGACCACCACGGTCACCGACATCATCGCCCCGTTCGTCGTCTCGCAGGGTGCGCACGGCCCCATCGACAACGTCGTCGAGTCGCTGCCTCAGCACGTGTACGACCGGTTCGCACGGGGCGACGCGGACTTCGCCGTTGGCACTCGCGTGCCGCCGGCGGAGTTCCGGTCAAAGGTCGTCGGGCATGCCTATCTCTGGGCGCAGGTGCACCCGGACCACCCCTTCGCGAACGTAGACGCGTTCCCGCTGCAGGCGCTGCTCGCGGAGCCGCTGATCGTGCTCAGTCGAGCGCACGGAGTGCGGCAGATGTTCGACAACGCCGTCACCGCGGCAGGGCTCTCGTACACGCCGGCCGTCGAGACGGAGTCCTCGTCGCTCGCACTGGCGCTGGCCGCCGCAGGTCGCGGGGTCTGCGTCCTCTCCGACGACTCGCGCTACGGTCTGCGCACCGTTCCGATCGGGACGCCGGACGGCGATCTGGCCATCACGCTGTACGGCGTCTGGGACGACAACCACTTCGCCGCCGCGCGGATCCGCCAGTGCCTTCACGAGCTCGGCGACTTCGTCGCAGAGCTGTATCCGCAGGCGAAACGGTGACGACTCGGATGCCCGCGAGGCATCGCGAAGAGACGGAACGGGCCTTGGACGAGAATCTCCCTGCCTTCCAGACTGAGAGCGCACATCGATCGAGGAGGATCATATGCGTGCGCTTCGGCTCCTTGCTTCTCTCGCCGCCATCTCCGTGGCAGGCGGGATGATGATGACCACCGACGTCACCGCCGTCGCGGCCGACGGCCTCGGCCCGCTCGACGGCGACGGCGCGGTGACTCGGACCGTGCTCACCGCCGCACACTTGCAGACCGGCACTCCCACCGGCGCTGTCGACAGCGAGGCGTTCGGTCTGCCCGATCGCGCGGCGAACCCCGTATCCACATTCGAGGGCACCCTGACGATCGCCGATGCGGCAGCCGTCGGTGGATTCGCGTCTGTGAAGGATCCGTACGGCTATGCCTCGAACCCGCAGGTGCGGCACCTTCCGGACTTCTCGGCCACCCTGGTCCAGAACGGCAGCTATCTGATCCCTGTCGAACGAGGCGTGCAGATCACGGGAAGCAGCGTGTGGAACGTGGCGCTCGGAGTCGGCCGAGTGTGGAACGAGAATGCTGATGGATCGTTGACCCGGGCCGCGCTGCCCTTCTCACTGATCGAACGCAACGCGAACTGCACGCACAACGGACTGCTGACCTTCCTGTTCTCCGATTCGCAGACCTCGCAACTTCGCTACCAGATCACCAGTGAGACCTGCGAGTACTTCCAGTTCGACATGTGGGGTCAACTGCCGGTGACCCTCGCGCAGACGAGTGTGCCGGAGGCAGATGCGGTGCGCGCGGCGTTCTCCGATGAGCTGGCCTCTCGCCTTCCCACGCGTCCCCTTTCCCAGCTGGCGTCCGACTACCCGGCCGCCGGGATCGACGTCTCCGCATTCGGAGCCGGCATCACCCCCTCGGCTCGCACCGGACTCGGCTTCGTCTACGACGGGGTCAACTACGTCGCGGACTGCCCCACCCGCGCAGGGGCGCACCCGTTCTGCAGCGAGGTGCTGATGCCGTCCTACTCGACCGCGAAGACCGCCTTCGGCACATTGGCCCTGCTCCGGCTCGCACAGAAGTACGGGCCCGAAGTCGCCGATGAGCTGATCACCGATCACATCCCACAGGCCGCGGCGAAGCCGGCATGGAGCGACGTCACCATCCGCGATGCGCTCGACATGGCCACCGGCAACTACACATCAGCGGGATACGAGGTCGACGAGGCCGGCAGCACGATGAGCAACTTCTTCCTCGCTGAATCCGAGGCGCAGAAGACCGCCACTGCGCTCTCCTTCCCGCGAAAGAGCGCTCCGGGAACGACCTGGGTGTACCACACCTCCGACACGTACCTCGCCGTGCAGGCCATGCAGGCCGTTCTCCGCGAGCAGGAGGGATCCACCGCAGACCTGTTCCGGATGCTGCGCGATGAAGTGCTGATCCCCGCCGGGATCGGCGCCGACTCGCTGACCACCCTGCGCACGGACAACTCCCCCGCCGGCGCGGCGTTCGGCTGCTACGGACTGTTCTGGACACAGGATTCGATCGCGAAGCTCGCTCAGCTCATCGGGCCTCACCGCGGACAAGCAGACGGTGTCCAGCTGCTGCATCCCGGTCTGCTGGACGCCGCTATGCAGCGCGACACCGCAGATCGGGGCCTCGCCGTCACCGGCGTGACAGGGATGCGATACAACGCCGCCGTATGGGCGAAGGACTTCTCCTCGTCGGATGACGCCTCGTTCACATCCGAATTCACGGTGCCCTTCATGTCGGGTTTCGGCGGCATCACCGTCGCGATGATGCCGAACGGCTCGACGTACTGGGTCTTCAGCGACAACAGCGAATTCGTGTGGACGCCCGCCGTGGTGCAGTCGAACCGGCTCGCCCCGATGACCGGTGGGCCCACGCCCACCCCCGACCCCGACTGCGATCTCGACGGCGTCATCGGAAACGGCGGCTTCGAAACCGGCAGCGCCACCCCGTGGAGTGCCACTCATGCCGTCGTCGACTCCCGCTCATCTCTGCAGCCGCCGCACAGCGGCTCGTGGAAGGCATGGCTGAACGGCTTCGGCTACGGGAACACCGACACGCTTTCTCAGGTCGTCGACATCCCCGCGGGCTGCGCGGATGCTGCGCTGGAGTTCTGGCTGCGGATCACCACTTCCGAGACCCTTCCGATCGCGTACGACACATTGAAGCTCACGGTCTCCCGACAGGGCACGACGACGCCATTGCGCACATGGAGCAACCTCGATGAACAGGAGTACACGATGGTCCGTGTGCCCTTGGGCGCGTACGCGGGCTCCACGGTCACGCTCGCGTTCACCGGCACCGAGGACTACTCGAAGACGACCTCTTTCGTCATAGACGACGTGCGCATGGTCGAATCCTGAGCAGGTCGCTCACCCGCCCGCTAACGTGGGATCATGACCGCGCCGATCGATCCCACCACCACTCCGGCCTGGGCCGAGCTGTCGTCCGCTCGCGACGGGTTCTCGCCCGATCTGCGGGGCTGGTTCGCCGATGATCCCGCCCGCGCGGAGCGGCTCTCGCTGCCGCTGGCCGATCTGCACGTCGACCTGTCGAAGAACCTCGTCACCGACGAGATCCTCGGCTCTCTCGTGCGGCTGGCCGAGCAGACCGGTGTCGCCGAGCGGTACGCCGCCATGCTCTCGGGTGAGCACATCAACACCACTGAGGATCGCGCGGTGCTGCACACCGCACTGCGGCGCCCGGCGCCGGCATCCGACCCTCTCGTCGTCGACGGGCAGGACATCGACCACGACGTGCACGAGGTGCTCGACGCACTCTCGGTGTTCGCCGAGCGCGTGCGCTCGGGTGAGTGGCGCGGCGTGACCGGCAAGAAGGTCACGCACGTCGTGAACATCGGCATCGGCGGCTCCGACCTCGGACCGGTGATGGTCTACGAGGCGCTCAAGCCGCTTGCGGATGCCGGGATCCAGGCGCGTTTCGTGTCGAACATCGACCCGACGGACATCGCCCAGAAGACCGCTGACCTCGACCCCGAGACGACGCTGTTCATCGTGGCGTCCAAGACCTTCACGACCCTCGAGACCCTCACCAACGCGCGCCTCGCGCGCGAGTGGCTGTGGGCAGGGCTGTCAGCATCCGACGCCATCGCCGACGACGACGCGAGCCGCACCGATGCGGTCGCCCACCACTTCGTCGCGGTCTCCACCGCGCTCGACAGGGTCGCCGCGTTCGGCATCGACCCGGCCAACGCGTTCGGCTTCTGGGACTGGGTCGGCGGGCGCTATTCCGTCGACTCGGCGATCGGGCTGTCGCTGGCGATCACGCTCGGACCGAACGCGTTCCGTGAGCTCCTGACCGGCTTTCACGCCGTCGACGAGCACGTGCGCACGACGCCGCTCGAACGCAACGTGCCGGTGCTGATGGGACTGCTCAACGTCTGGTACACGAACTTCCTCGACGCGCAGACCCACGCCGTGCTCCCCTACGCCCAGCAGCTGAGCCGCTTCCCCGCCTACCTGCAGCAGCTCACCATGGAGTCCAACGGCAAGTCCGTGCGCTGGGACGGAACGCCGGTCACCACCGAGACCGGCGAGGTGTTCTGGGGCGAGCCGGGCACGAACGGCCAGCACGCGTTCTACCAGCTCATCCACCAGGGCACCCGCCTGATCCCAGCCGACTTCATCGCGTTCGTGAACCCGGCGTATCCGCTCAGCGACGACGGACAGGACGTGCACGCGCTGTTCCTGGCGAACTTCCTCGCGCAGACCAAGGCGCTGGCGTTCGGCAAGACCGCAGAGGAGGTCGAAGCCGAGGGCACGACGGGCGCGCTCGTCGCCGCGCGCGCGTTCAGCGGCAACCGCCCGACGACCTCGATCTTCGCGCCGTCGCTGACCCCGGCCGTGCTGGGTCAGCTGATCGCGCTGTACGAGCACATCACGTTCACCCAGGGTGTGATCTGGGGCATCAACTCGTTCGACCAGTGGGGTGTCGAGCTCGGCAAGCAGCTCGCGCTGCAGATCGCGCCCGCGATCGGCGGCGACGCGGATGCTGTCGCCGCTCAGGACCCGTCCACCCAGGCACTGCTGGCGTACTACCAGGAGCACCGCAGCTGATCTGCGGCGCTCCTCTGGCTGACGCGTCGGGTGCGACCGGAAGCGCTTCAGGCGCGCCGGTACTGTGCGGTGATCGGGCAGTCGAAGGGATCGCGCGCCGCGAGGCCGACCTGGTTGAGGTAGCGGATCACGATGCCGTAGGAGCGCAGCAGGGTCGTCTCGGTGTACGGCACGTTGTTGGCCGTGCAGTAGTCGCGCACGATCTCGCGGGCGCGTGAGAGGTGCAGTCGCGACATGCTCGGGAAGAGGTGGTGCTCGACCTGGTAGTTCAGTCCGCCGAACATCCAGGTCGCCCACCAGCCGCCGGAGATGTTGCGCGAGGTGCGCACCTGCTTCGAGAAGAAGTCGAGTCGCGCGCCAGGGGCGATGATCGGCATCCCCTTGTGGTTCGGGGCGAAGGATGCCCCCATGTAGACGCCGAACACGGCGACCATCACGCCGAAGAACGCGAACGCCATGCCCATCGGCAGCAGCAGGAACAGCGGCACGAGCAGCACGGCGAAGCGCACGGTGATGATGCTGAGCTCGATCCAGCGCCCCTTGACCTTGTCGCGCGAGAACAGGTGGGCGAAGCTCAGCCGGTGCAGGTTGAGTCCTTCGAGGGTCAGCAGCGGGAAGAACAGCCAGCCCTGTCGCCGGGTGATCCAGCGGACGACGCCACGGGAGCGCGCGGCATCCTCGTCGAGGAACGAAATGGTGTCGACCTCGATGTCGGGATCCTTGCCGACCATGTTCGGGTTGCCGTGGTGGCGGGTGTGCTTCGAGTCCCACCAGGAGTAGCTCATCCCGACGATGCCGGCGAGGATCCGTGCAAGGCGGAAGTTCGCCGGCCCCGAGCTGAGGATCTGACGGTGTGCTGCCTCGTGCGCGAGGAACGCGACCTGCGTGAAGAGGATGCCGAGAGCAGCGGCCATGAGCAGCTGGAACCAGCTGTCGCCGAGCAGGATGAAACCGGTGACGGCACCGCCGAAGCCGAGCAGGATCGCGCCGCCGACGAGCGAGTAGAACACCGGAGTGCGGCCCAGCAGACCCGTCTCCTTCACGACGTGCAGGACGTCCTTGTAGGCCCTCGCCATCGGCGGGAACTCCGCGTTACCGGAATAGGTCTGGCGGATCGCGCCTGTGGTCTCTGTCTTTACGTCTTCGTAGGTGAGAGAGATGATTTTCTCCTGCCGATCGAGAAGCCCTTGAGCCATGGAAGCCAAGGGCATCTGCCGATCGCTGACTCCAGGCTACGCGGAGCGACATGCGGCGAAAGGTATACGAGGGTCTGCACCGATGGTGACGGATGTCGGTGACCGTGCGTAGCGTGAGCCCCACGGGGGAGACGACCAGGAAGGTACAGGCATGGACTGGAAGATCGAGCTGATCTTCGTGCCGGTCAGCGATGTGGACCGGGCGAAGGACTTCTACGTGAAGATCGGCTTCAACGCCGACCACGATCAGACGGTGACCGATGAGCTGCGTTTCGTGCAGATGACCCCTCCGGGGTCGGCGTGCTCGATCGCGTTCGGCACAGGACTCGGTGGCGATCTCGAGCCGGGGCAGCAGAACACGATCCAGGTCGTCGTGCCCGATGCCGATGAGGCGCTCGCGCACCTGCGCGGCCTCGGCGTCGAGGCCAATGGCGTCGACGAGCAGGCCTGGGGCCGCTTCGTGACGTTCGACGACCCCGACGGCAACACGTGGACCCTGCAGGAGCTTCCGGACCACAGCGCGCAGGCCTGACCGGCCGCCGCGCATGAAGAAAGGCGGGGTGGATGCTGATCAGCATCCACCCCGCCCTCACTTTTGTTCGCGTGGGTCGGCGGCGGCGACTCAGAAGTCCCAGTCGTCGTCCTCGGTGGCCTCGGCCTTGCCGATGACGTACGACGAGCCCGAGCCCGAGAAGAAGTCGTGGTTCTCGTCGGAGTTCGGCGACAGGGCCGACAGGATCGCCGGGTTCACGTTCGTGACCGTCGAGGGGAACATCGCCTCGTAGCCCAGGTTCATCAGGGCCTTGTTGGCGTTGTAGTGCAGGAACTTCTTGACGTCTTCGGTCAGGCCGACGCCGTCGTAGAGGTCCTGCGTGTACTGCACCTCGTTCTCGTAGAGCTCGTAGAGCAGCGAGAAGGTGTAGTCCTTCAGCTCCTCACGGCGCTCGGCCGTCTCGGTCTCGAGCCCGCGCTGGTACTTGTAGCCGATGTAGTAGCCGTGCACGGCCTCATCGCGGATGATCAGGCGGATGAGGTCGGCCGTGTTCGTCAGCTTCGCCTTCGACGACCAGTAGATCGGCAGGTAGAAGCCCGAGTAGAACAGGAACGACTCCAGCAGCGTGGAGGCGACCTTGCGCTTGAGCGGGTCATCGCCACGGTAGTAGTCGACGATGATCTGCGCCTTCTTCTGAAGGTTCTGGTTCTCGACCGACCAGCGGAACGCCTCGTCGATCTCCTTCGTCGACGCGAGGGTCGAGAAGATCGACGAGTAGCTCTTGGCGTGCACCGACTCCATGAAGGCGATGTTCGTGTACACCGCCTCCTCGTGCGGCGTGAGCGCATCCGGGATCAGCGACACGGCGCCGACCGTGCCCTGGATGGTGTCGAGCAGCGTGAGGCCGGTGAACACGCGCATGGTCATCAGCTGCTCGTCGGGCGTCAGCGTGTTCCACGACTGCACGTCGTTCGACAGCGGCACCTTCTCGGGCAGCCAGAAGTTGCCCGTCAGCCGGTTCCAGACCTCGAGGTCCTTGTCGTCCTCGATGCGGTTCCAGTTGATCGCCTGCACGTGGTCGACCAGCGTGAGCTTCGGAGAGGGAGTCATTCTTCTTCCTTGTTCTTCTCGGTGTGGATCGCACGCATGTCATCGATGCAGTGCTGGCACGTGTCTTTGAACACGCCCTTGTTCGTGTGGTGGCGAGTGTGCGCGCTTCGCCGGCTGGAGGGCATCGGCCGCCCCTTCCGCACCGCGGACATTTTCGCTCGTGTCTCGGCGCTTGCGGACTTTCCGTAATTCGGGTTGTTCTCGCCAAGTCGCATCTCCGAGAGGCGTTGGCGCGCCTCCTCCGACATGCGATGCCCGTAGCTCGGGTGTTCAGCACCAAACTTTCCGAAGTTCGGATTGTCCACGCCGGAATTCATCCCCTTGCGCGTGAGAGACCAGTGTGCCTTCAGCTCGTCGGTATGCTTTCTACCCCAGGTCGGGTGATCAGGTCCGGCAACAATGTCCGGTCTCTTCCGACCGCGGGACCGGTCTCCCGCTGCCCGGCGCTGCTCATCCGTCCAGACGTATCCGCGTGGCCCAAGACCGCCATCTGTGAGGTTGAGCAGACGGTGCCCCTTGCGGCGAAGCTTCGCGATCCAGCGCTGCTCTGCTTGGCCAAGGTCCTCGAGCGACGCGTTGATGATCAATTCCACAGGCTGGAAGTACACGTCCTCTTCGGATGCCATCTTTCGCAGCCAATCGTAGAACGGCGTTTTCTTCCCGCGCCGTGCGGCTTTGAGATGCTGACGGCGGCGGAACTCCACTGTGTTCGACGTCATCCCGACGTAGCGGTATTCGCCCGACTCGTAGAGCCGGGCCGCATACACGACGCCGACAATCGGCGACACCACACGGTCCGGCTCTACGGTCATGAATTCACCTCGTCACAACATGCAGCTGACGCACTCGTCCAGCGACGTCCCCTCGAGGGCGAGCTGACGAAGGCGGATGTAGTAGATCGTCTTGATGCCCTTGCGCCAGGCGTAGATCTGCGCCTTGTTGATGTCACGCGTGGTGGCGGTGTCCTTGAAGAACAGCGTCAGTGACAGGCCCTGGTCGACGTGCTGCGTCGCCGCCGCGTACGTGTCGATGACCTTCTCGTAGCCGATCTCGTAGGCGTCCTCGTAGTACTCCAGGTTGTCGTTCGTCATGAACGGCGCCGGGTAGTACACGCGACCGAGCTTGCCCTCCTTGCGGATCTCGACCTTCGACGCGATCGGGTGGATCGACGAGGTCGAGTTGTTGATGTAGGAGATCGAGCCGGTCGGAGGAACGGCCTGCAGGTTCTGGTTGAAGATGCCGTGCTGCTGGATGCTGCCGCGCAGCTCGGCCCAGTCCTGCTGCGTGGGGATGTGGTGGCCGGCGAACAGCTCCTTGACCTTCTCGGTCTCGGGGAGCCACGCCTGGTCGATGTACTTGTCGAAGAACTCACCCGACGCGTACTTCGAGTCCTCGAAGCCCTCGAAGGTCTCGCCGCGCTCGATCGCCAGCTTGTTCGACGCCTTCAGCGCGTGGAAGAGCACCGTGTAGAAGTAGATGTTCGTGAAGTCGAGGCCCTCTTCCGAGCCGTAGAACACCCGCTCGCGGGCGAGGTACCCGTGCAGGTTCATCTGCCCGAGGCCGATCGCGTGCGAGCGGTCGTTGCCGTCTTCGATCGAGCGCACCGAGTTGATGTGGCTCTGCGTGCTGACTGCGGTGAGGGCGCGGATCGCCGTCTCGACGGTCTTGCCCAGGTCGTCGGAGTCCATCGACAGCGCGATGTTCATCGACCCCAGGTTGCACGAGATGTCCTTGCCGATCTGGTCGTACGACAGGTCGGTGTTGTACGTGGTCGGCGTGTTCACCTGCAGGATCTCGCTGCACAGGTTCGACATGTTGATGCGGCCCTTGATCGGGTTCGCCTTGTTCACCGTGTCCTCGAACATGATGTACGGATAGCCCGACTCGAACTGGATCTCGGCGAGGGTCTGGAAGAACTCCCGCGCGTTGATCTTCGTCTTCTTGATGCGCGAGTCATCGACCATCTCGTGGTACTTCTCGGTCACCGAGATGTCGCCGAACGGCACGCCGTAGACCTTCTCGACGTCGTACGGCGAGAACAGGTACATGTCCTCGCCCTTCTTCGCGAGGTCGAACGTGATGTCGGGGACGACGACACCGAGCGATAGCGTCTTGATGCGGATCTTCTCGTCGGCGTTCTCACGCTTGGTGTCGAGGAAGCGCATGATGTCGGGGTGGTGCGCGTTGAGGTAGACGGCACCGGCACCCTGACGAGCACCGAGCTGGTTGGCGTAGCTGAAGCTGTCTTCGAGAAGCTTCATCACGGGGATGATGCCGGAGGACTGGTTCTCGATCTGCTTGATCGGCGCACCCGACTCGCGGATGTTGCTGAGCAGAAGCGCGACACCGCCGCCGCGCTTCGAGAGCTGCAGCGACGAGTTGATGCCGCGCGCGATCGACTCCATGTTGTCCTCGATGCGCAGCAGGAAGCAGCTGACGAGCTCGCCGCGCTGCGCCTTGCCGGCGTTGAGGAAGGTCGGGGTGGCGGGCTGGAACCGGCCCGAGATGATCTCGTCGACGAGGTCGAGCGCGACCTGCTCGTCGCCCTCGGCGAGCGCGAGGGCGGTCATCACGACGCGGTCCTCGAAGCGCTCGAGGTAGCGCTTGCCGTCGAACGTCTTCAGCGTGTAGCTCGTGTAGTACTTGAACGCGCCGAGGAAGGTCTCGAAGCGGAACTTCTTCGAGTAGGCGAAGTCGTTGAGCTTCTGGATGAACTCGAACGAGTACTGGTCGATGACCGCACCCTCGTAGTACTCCTTCTCGACGAGGTAGTCCAGCCGCTCCTTGAGGGAGTGGAAGAACACCGTGTTCTGGTTCACGTGCTGCAGGAAGTACTCCCGCGCGGCGCGCTTGTCGGCGTCGAACTGGATCTTGCCGTTCGCGTCGTAGAGATTGAGCATCGCGTTCAGGGCGTGATAGTCCAGGCCCTCAAAGGCGGGGTTCACCTTGAACTCGACTGCGTCCGTCACTGTAGCTTCCACCATCGTTCCAATCCGTCGCTCACGCGATCGACGTCGTCCTGCGTGCCGAATACCTCGAACCGATACAAGTGCGGCACGCTGCACTTACGGCTGATGACCTCGCCGGCGAGACAGAACGCCTCGCCGAAGTTGGTGTTACCCGCAGAGATCACTCCACGGATGTTCCGCCGGTTGCGCTCATCGTTGAGGAACCGGATCACCTGCTTGGGCACGGCGCCCTTCTCGACGCCACGCCCCTGCCCGCCCCCGTACGTGGGAGTGACCAGCACGAACGGCTCGTCGATCACGAGCGGCTCGTCTGCGCGATGCAGCGGGATGCGCCGAGCGGGCAGATCGAGCTTCTCGATGAACCGTGCGGTGTTACCCGAGACGCTCGAGAAGTACACCAGCAGCGGTACCTCGGTGGCGACCGCGTTCATGATCCACCCGCTTCATCCGGACTACGCCAGGCGAGCTGCGAGCTCGTCGATCTTGTCGGGACGGAAGCCCGACCAGTGCCCCTCGTCGGTCACGACGACGGGTGCCGACATGTAGCCGAGCGCCTTCACCTGCTCGAGCGCAGTGGCGTCCTCAGACAGGTCATGGATCTCGTATTCGATGCCCTTCGCGTCGAGGGCGCGGTAGGTGGCGTTGCACTGAACGCAGGAAGGCTTGGTGTAGACCGTGATCGACATGATGACGTCTGAATTCCCCTCTAATCCGATGTTCTCCGACAGACCCCCCGCCGGGAGTACCAATACTACATATGGGGACGGACATTGGGTGGGACCACAAGGGATAGTAGTTACATCCGTGTAGTTTTCCACCGTCCTCCCCAGATACAACACAGCTTGTCCACCGTTTCTTCCACAGCCCGAGGACCGCTGCGAACACCTCGGAACCGCGGATTCATGCGCCTCGCCACGCCCCCGGATGGATCCATCCACAGGCAGCACGTTAAGGCGTGCCACCGACATCCGATTTCCTGTGGAGAACGCCCCTCGGCGTGTCGCGGCGTGTCGCGGATACGCTCTTCTCGTGGCGGGATATCGGGACCTTCTTCGCACCCCCGGGGTGGCGCGCATGATCGCGGCGCAGCTGGTGGCGCGCTTCCCCAGCGGGATGATGAGCCTGGCCATCCTGCTGCACGTCGAACAGCGCACCGAGTCGTACGGCGCCGCCGGTCTCGTGCTGGCCGCCGCCTCGGTCGGTCAGGCCGTCGCCGGCCCCGTGACCAGCCGGTGGATGGGCTCCTGGGGCATGCGGCGCGTGCTGACGCTCACGCTCGTCGTGTGCACCGCGGCCGTACTGGGACTCGCCCTGCTGCCGCTCGCCCTGCCCGGCTACATGGCCCTCGCGCTGCTCGCCGGGCTGTCGACGCCGCCGGTGCAGTCGGCCGTGCGCACCATCTACCCGAAGCTGGTCAACTCCGGGCAGCTCACGCCGCTGTTCTCGCTGGACGCCTCGCTGCAGGAGATCATCTGGATCGTCGCGCCGGTGGTGATCACCGTCGTCTCGACCCAGGTCGGCACCGTGCAGGGCCTGCTGCTGGTCGCGACCATCCTCGCCGTCGGCGGGGCCTGGTTCATCCTGTCTCCTCAGGTGGGACGCGTGCGCATCCCCCGCAGTCGCCGCGCCTTCGGGCGCGTGGTGCTCAAGCCGCCGGTGCTGCTGGCCACCGTCATCGGCTTCCTGCTGATCGGCGCCGCCTCGGCGGTGGAGGTCGGCGTCGTCGCGACCTTCGGACACGACGGTCTCGAGGCCGGACTCGTGCTCGCCGTGTTCGCCGTCGGCAGCCTCGTCGGCGGACTCGCCCTCGGGCACCTGCCGATCGGCCCGTGGGCCATGGCCCGGCGGCTGTTGATCGTCACGGTCGGCCTGTGCCTGACGATGCTGTCACTGAACGTGTTCTGGCTGGGCGGCACCCTGCTGCTCGCCGGCATCGGCGTGGCTCCCGCGCTGGCCGTGCTCTTCGCGATCACCACCGCCAGCGTGAAGTTCAGCGAGACGGCGGAGGCGTTCGGCTGGGCCGGCACCGGTCAGCTGATCGGCGCCGCCGCGGGGTCGGCGGTCGCCGGCATCCTCATCGACCACAGCGGACCCACCGGCGCCTACCTGGCGGCGGCGCTGTTCGCCTTCGCCGGCCTGGTCGTGGCGATCACGTGCGTGCGGGCCTTCCCCGATCTGCGCGGTCGTGACCCGAGCCCGCATCCCGATACCGAACCCATCCAGTCGGTCCTGCCCTGAGCGCTCCGTCGGCAGCGCACACGTAGGCTGTGACCGTGCCCGCACCGCTGACCCTCCCCCGCCTCGTCTGGGGCGCAGGTCCGCGCCGCGCCCTGCTCGTGCACGGCCTCGGCTCGTCGGCGGCGTTGATGTGGCGCATCGGTGTCGCCCTGGCGGATGCCGGCTGGCAGGCGACTGCGGTCGACCTGCGCGGCCACGGCGACGCGCCGCGTGCCCTCGACTACTCGGTGGCCGCCTACGCGGCCGACCTGGTCGAGACCCGTCCCGTCGACGCTCCCGACCCCGTCGACTCCGCCGAGGCCCCGCCCGCCGACACCTGGGATGCCGTGATCGGGCACTCCCTCGGCGCTGCCGCGAGCGTCGTCGCGGCAGCATCCGATCCCGCCTGGGGGCGGCGACTCGTGCTCATCGACCCGGCGATCCACGTCGAGGGCCGGGATGCCGGGATCATCCGCCGCAGTCAGGAGCGCGCCTTCGCCGATCCGAGCACGGCCACCGTCGCCGCCGAGCACCCGCACTGGCATCCGCAGGACATCGAGCTCAAGGTCGACGCCGTGCGACGCGGAAGCCGCTGGGCGGTGGAGCAGACCAGCGCCCAGAACCAGCCCTGGGACGTGCGCGCGCAGGCCGCACGCCTCGAGGTGCCGACGCACATCGTCGGCTCCGACCCGAAGGTGTACAGCCTGTTCACCGGCGCGCTCGCGCAGTCGGTGCTCGAGAACCCGCGCGTGACGATGTCGGTCGTGCCCGGCGCCGGACACTCACCACACCGCGACAAGCCCGACACGACGATCCGACAGATCCTGGAGGCCCTCGCATGAGCACATTCGACCCGACGCACCACCTGCCTGACGACCTGCTCGAGCGCATCCGCGAGCGCGCGGCCGTGCACGATCGCGAGAACACCTTCCCGCAGCACGACCTCGACGAGCTGCGCGAGGCCGGCTACCTGTCGATCCTGGTGCCGTCCGAGCTGGGCGGCGCCGGTCTCGGCCTCGAGCAGGCCGCGATCCTGCAGCAGCGTCTGGCCACGGCATCCCCCGCCACCGCCCTCTCGATCAACATGCACCTGGTCTGGACGGGCGTCGCGAAGGTGTTCAGCGACCGCGGCGTGCCCGGTCTGGAGTTCGTGCAGCGCGGCGCCGTCGCCGGCGAGGTGTACGCCTTCGGCATCAGCGAGGGCGGCAACGACCTGGTGCTGTTCGGCAGCGACACCGACGCCGCGCCCCGGTCCGATGGCGGCTACTCCTTCACCGGCACGAAGATCTTCACCTCGCTGGCGCCGGTGTGGACGCAGCTCGGGCTGCACGGCCTCGACACCGCCAGCGACGATGCCCCGAAGCTCGTGTTCGCCTTCATCGATCGCACCGACGCCGTCGTGACCCGTGACGACTGGGACACGCTCGGCATGCGCGGCACGCAGAGCCGCACCACCCGTCTGAGCGACGCGATCGCGAAGCCCGAGCACGTGGTGCGGCGCATCGATCCGGGACCGAATCCCGATCCGATCGTGTTCGGCATCTTCAGCGTCTTCGAGCTGCTGCTGGCCTCGGTCTACACCGGCATCGCCCGCCGTGCGCTCGAGCTCGCCGTGCAGACGGCGCAGAAGCGTACGTCGAAGAAGAGCGGCAAGACGTACAGTCAGGATCCGGACATCCGCTGGCGCGTCGCCGACATGGCGCTGGCCTACGACGCCCTCCCGCCGCAGATCGCGACGCTGGCCCGCGACGTTGACGAGCGCGCCGATCACGGACCGCGCTGGTTCACGCTGCTGTCGGGCGTGAAGCACCGCGCCGTGGTGATGGCCAAGCACGTCGTCGACGAGGCGATGCTCGTCGCCGGCGGCGGCTCGTACTTCTCATCCAACGAACTGTCGCGACTGTACCGCGACGTTCTGGCGGGCATGTTCCACCCGTCCGACCCTGAATCAGCGCACTCGACGGCGGCGAGCGCGTGGCTGGGTCCGCTCGACGGCTGAAGTACTGAGACCAGAGATCGGATGCTGATTTCGCACCGTTCTACTGCTCGAGCCTTCGAATTCTATTGCTTCACGCGCACTTCAGTGTCAATATCGACACATGAACGCTGATCTGCAACAGAAAGCGAAGGACCACCTCTGGATGCACTTCACCCGTCAATCGACGATGGAGTCGTCGGCGGTTCCGGTGATCGTCCGTGGTGAGGGGCACCATATCTGGGATGCCGAGGGACGGAAGTACATCGACGGTCTGGCCGGACTGTTCGTCGTCAATGCGGGCCACGGGCGCAGGCGCCTGGCCGAGGCGGCCGCGAAGCAAGCGGAGGAACTGGCGTTCTTCCCGCTGTGGTCGTATGCGCACCCTGCTGCCATCGAGCTCGCCGACCGGCTGGCCGACTACGCCCCCGGCGACCTGAACCGGGTGTTCTTCAGCACGGGCGGCGGCGAGGCCGTCGAGACGGCGTTCAAACTCGCGAAGCAGTTCTGGAAGCTGCAGGGCCGCCCCGGCAAGCACAAGGTCATCTCGCGCTCGGTCGCGTACCACGGCACACCGCAGGGGGCACTGGCGATCACCGGCATCCCCGCCATGAAGGAGATGTTCGAGCCGCTCACCCCCGGCGGCTTCCGCGTGCCGAACACGAACTTCTACCGCGCGGCCGAGATGAACGGCCCCGCGGATGACCCCGAGACCTTCGGCCTGTGGGCGGCGAACCGCATCGAGGAGATGATCCAGTTCGAGGGGCCCGAGACGGTGGCCGCGGTGTTCCTCGAGCCGGTGCAGAACTCCGGCGGGTGCTTCCCGCCGCCTCCCGGGTACTTCCAGCGCGTGCGCGAGATCTGCGACCGTTACGACGTGCTGCTCGTCTCAGATGAGGTGATCTGCGCCTTCGGACGCATCGGGCACATGTTCGCGTGCGACGCGTACGGATATGTGCCCGACATGATCACCTGCGCCAAGGGCATGACGAGCGGGTACTCCCCCATCGGCGCGACCATCATCTCGGAGCGCATCTACGAACCGTTCTCGAAGGGGCAGACCTACTTCCCGCACGGGTACACCTTCGGCGGGCATCCGGTCTCCTCGGCCGTTGCCCTCGCCAACCTCGACATCTTCGAGGAGGAGGGCCTGAACGCCCACGTGCGCGAGAACTCGCCGCTGTTCCGCGCCGAGCTCGAGACGCTGCTCGACCTGCCGATCGTCGGCGACGTCCGCGGCGACGGGTACTTCTTCGGCATCGAGCTGGTCAAGGACAAAGCCACCAAGCAGACGTTCGACGAGGATGAGTCCGAGCGGCTGCTGCGCGGCTTCCTGTCGAAGGCGCTGTACGACGCCGGCCTGTACTGCCGAGCCGACGACCGCGGCGACCCGGTGATCCAGCTGGCTCCGCCGCTGACCATCGGCCCCGCCGAGTTCCGCGAGATCGGCGGCATCCTGCGCGGTGTGCTCTCGGAGGCTGCGCGGATCCTCTGACCCACCCCGCCGAAGCCCCCTCTGGTCGACGAGGCCCCCTCCTGCCTACGCAGTTCAGAGGGGGCGCGGGCGGCAGGAGGGGGCCTCGGCATTGATAGGCGCGCGCTGCGCCTCAGGCCTCGTAGACCCGCTCGCCCTCGACCCAGGTGCCGAGCACCTGCGTGTCACCGATCTTCTCGGCCGGCCCCTCGAACGGATCACGGTCGAGCAGGGTGAGGTCGGCCAGCATCCCGACGCGGATCGTCCCGGTCTCGGGCAGCGAGTTCACGCGCGCCGACCCGGCCGTGTACGCGTGCAGCGCCGTGCCCAGATCGATGGCCTGCTCGGGCAGGAACGGCGGGTAGTCGCCCTCCCACTCCGAGGGCGCGGAGCGCCGGTTCACGGCCGTGTGGATGGCCGCCATCGGATCGGGCGTCGACACCGACCAGTCGCTGCCGGCGGCGAGCGCAGCGCCGGCGCGCAGCAGATCCCCGAACGGATACTGCCAGCTCGAGCGCTGCTCGCCGAGGAACGGCAGGGTGAGGTCGACCATCTGCGGCTCGAGGGTCGCCCACAGCATCTGCATGTTCGCGGTGACGCCGAGGCGGCGGAACCGCGGCACGTCGTCGGGGTGGATCACCTGGATGTGCGAGATGTGGTGCGGGTTGCCGCGCGGTCCGTTGCGGCGCAGCGCCGTCTCGACCGCATCGAGGCACTCGCGCACCGCGCGATCGCCGATGGCGTGGAAGTGCAGGGTGAAGCCGAGCGCGTCCAGGCGCGCGGCGGCCTCGTTCAGCACGTCGGGTGGCACGAACGAGATGCCCGCGTTCTCGGTCGGGTGTCCGTGGCCGTCGCAGTACGGCTCGAGCATGGATGCCGTGAAGTTCTCGGCCACGCCGTCCTGCATGATCTTGATGCTGGTCGCGTTGAAACGGCCGACCCGACCGCTGTCGCGGCGCGCGACGAGGTCGTCGATCTGCTCCAGCCCCCGCGTGCGATCCCACCACAGCGAGCCGACCACCCGACCGGTCAGCTCACCGGCGGCGGCCGCGGCGATGTACACCGGCAGCGGGTCTCCGGCGTCGCTGTACTGCGTTCCGACGATGGCGTCCTGCCAGGCCGTGATGCCGAAGGAGTGCAGGTAGCGCTGCCCTACGGCGAGCGCTTCGCGCAGGCGCTCGTGCGGCTCCTCGGGCAGCAGGCGGTTCACGAGGGTCATCGCCCCCTCGTGCAGAGTGCCGGAGGGCATGCCGTCGGCGTCGCGCTCAATCCGGCCGTCGTCAGGATCGGGGGTGTCGCGGGTGATGCCGGCGAGCTCCAGCGCGCGCGAGCTCACCCACGCGCCGTGCCCGTCGCGGTTGGGCAGGAAGGCGGGTCGGTCGCCGACGGCGGAGTCGAGGGCGGATGCTGTCGGCGTGCCGCCGGGAAAGGCCGACATCATCCAGCCGCCGCCCAGCACCCACTCGTCGTCGGGGTGCTCGGCGGCGTAGCCGCGGACGCGCCTCAGGTAGTCGTCGGAGGTGGACAGGTCGGACAGATCGCAGCGCAGCAGGTCGAGGCCGCCCCACAGCGGGTGCACGTGCGCGTCTTGGAACCCGGGCAGCAGCATCCGCCCGTCCAGATCGACCGTCTCGGTGCGCGGTCCGATCAGCTCGACGGCATCCGCCCCCACGGCGACGATGCGCCCGTCGCGCACGGCGACGGCGTCGGCGCGACCGCGACTGGCATCGGAGAGGAACACGCGGCCACCGTAGGCGCCGCCGGCGAAGACCAGGTCGGCGTCGGTCATCATCCACCCGCCATCGTGCGCGCGATCTCGGTCGCCGAGTCGCCCGCGCGCTTGAGCACGATGGCGACCAGCGCGAGCGAGACCAGTGTCAGCAGCAGCATCACGGTCGAGACCGCGGCGATCTCGGGGCGCAGTCCGCTGCGCAGCGAGCTGAGCACGTACACCGGCCAGGGGGTGGTGCCCGAGACCTGCACGAACGCCGAGACGACGGTGTTGTCGAGGCTCAGCGTGAACGAGAGCAGGAATCCGGCGAGCACCGCGGGCATCGCCAGAGGCAGGGTGACCCGGCCGAAGGTGCGCAGCGGGGTGGCATACAGATCGGCCGAGGCCTCCTCGAGCCGAGCGTCGAGGCCGATCAGCCGCGCACGCACGATGTACGACACGATCGCGACCGAGAAGAGCGAGTGGCCGACGACCAGCCGCATGGTGCCGTCGTTGAACAGGCTGATCCCGAGGTCCTGCCCCAGGAAGACCAGCCAGGGCAGCAGCGCGATGGCATCCACGATCTCGGGGGTGACGGCCACCAGCAGCAGCAGACCGAGGAACCACCACACCCAGCGTCCGGGGCGTCGTGCCATCGCGACACCGGCGAGCGTGCCGAGCACCGAGGCGAGCAGCGCCGCGATCAGGCCGGTGCGCAGCGAGACCATCACCGCGTCGCGGATCACCGCCTTCTCGAACAGCGCGGCGAAGGGGGCGAGGCTGAAGTGGTCCCAGGCGACGAGCAGCCGGCCGCCGTTGAACGACGACAGGATGATCACCACGATCGGCAGGAACAGGAAGGCGTAGACCAGCACCGACCAGATGCCGAGGATCCTGTCCCCGGTGCCGTGGCGGCGGACGCGCACGTCGCTCATGATGCCTCTCCCAGGACGAGTCGGTTGCTGTTGCGGAAGGGCAGCGTCACGAGCCAGAGGATGCCCGCGGCGACCGCGATGGTCAGCATGATGATCAGGATGAGCAGCACCGCCATGGCAGAGCCCAGCGCCCAGTTCTGCGCCGTGCCGAACTGGCTGGCCACCAGCTGGCCGACCATGTTGCCCTGTGCTCCGCCGAGCACCGTGGCGGTGATGTAGTCGCCCATCAACGGGATGAAGACCAGCAGCACGCCCGCGATGATGCCGGGCTGAGCGAGCGGCACGGTGACGCGAAGGAAGGTGCGCACCGAGCTGGCGCCGAGGTCCTTGCTGGCCTCGCGCAGCGGCGTACCGACTCGGTCGAAGGCCACGTACAGCGGCAGGATCATCAGCGGCAGGTAGTTGTAGACCACGCCGATCAGCACCGCCCCGCGCGAGTAGAGGATCTCGAGCGGGCCGTCGAGCAGCCCGATGGCCTGCAGGCCCGACGACAGCCAGCCCTCGGGTGCGAGGATCACCTGCCACCCGAGGGTGCGCACCAGGAAGTTCGTCCAGAACGGCACCATCACCAGGGCGATCAGCAGACCGCGCTGCGAGGGCGGGGCCTTCACCGCCATCCAGTAGGCGACGGGTGCGCCGATCACCAGGCACAGCAGCGTGCCGACAACGCCCACCCAGAGCGTGTTCTGGAAGGTCGCGAAGAAGGTGGGCGACATCGCCTCGAGGTACCGGTCGAACGAGAGCACGTCGTTGGCGTGCGTGCCGAAGATGCCGGGTTTGTAGCCGAAGCTGAACCACACCACCATGGCGATGGGGGCGATGAAGAAGATGGCCAGCCATACCCAGGCGGGTACGGCCAGCCCGAATCTCAGGCTACGCACCGGCGGCGGCCTTCGTCTTGTTCCACATCTCGACGATCCGCGCCTGCGCCTCGGTGACCTTTCCCTCGTGCATGGTCTCGACCTGCTCAGGCTCGAAGAAGACCATGTCGAGCATCTCGAGTCCGGCTTCCTCGGCAGCTTCGCGGATGCCTGCCGCGCCGGTGTCGTAGCCGATGTAGTCGACCTGAGCGAGCTGGTTCTCGGGGGTCAGGATGAAATTGAGGAACGCGTGGGCGGCCTCGGGGTGGGGCGCGCCGACGGCGAGCGCCCAGTTGTCCATCCACAGCTCGGTGTCGGGTGCGCCGAGCACCCACTGCCAGCGGTCGGGGTCGGGCGATTCCTGGATGCCGATGCGGGCATCGCCGTTCCACACCTGCATCAGCACGTGCGAGGCCTGTGGGATTGCGGCGCCGCCGGGATACGAGTCGAACGCCGCGATGTGCGGGGCGAGCTCGTTCACCAGGAAGTTCTCGCATGCGTCGAGGTCGGCAGGGTCGGTAGTGTTCCAGTCGATGCCGTTGGCCCAGTAGTAGATGCCGCCCAGCGGCGCGGGGTCGTCGAGCACCGAGGTCTGACCGGATGCCTCGTTCTGGGCGGCGTCGATGAAGTCGTTCCACGTCTTCAGCTCACGGGTGATGACGGTCTTGTCGTAGACGAAGCCGGTGGTGCCCCAGGCCTTGCAGATGGAGTACTCGTTGTTCGGGTCCCAGGCCCGGCCGAGGAAGGCGGGGTCCATGTGCTCGATGTTCGGGATGAGGTCGAGGTTGAGCTTGGCGAGCAGCCCGTTCTCGATCATCTGCGGGATGAACACGCCGGTGGGCACGACCAGGTCGTAGCCGCTGGTGCCCTTGGCCGCGACGAGCTTGGCAATCATCTCCTCGTTCGAGGCGAAGGTGTCCATGGTGACCTTCGCACCGAACTCGTTCGTGAACGCCTCGACGACCTCGGGGGCGTCGTACTCACCCCAGCTGTAGATCGACAGGTCTCCCTCGATCTCGCCGCCGGTCGCGCCGGGTGCGGGCGTGGTGGATCCGCCGGGAGAGCACGCCGTGAGGATGCCGGCCGCGCCGAGCGCGGCGACGGCGCCGATGAAGCCGCGGCGCGTGAGCTGGCGGCGGACCAGCGGCGCGACGGTGCTGTCGGCGAGGATGCGGATGCTGTTGCGGTCGTTCATGAGTGCACTCCTTCGTGCGGCGGGTGTTCGTGCGGCGGGTGGGCGCGTGGTCTGTGGCGTGTGTCGGGTCGGTGGCTCTCACGCGCGCAGGCGGTCGGGCAGGGTGATGACGTGGGTGGATGCCAGCGGTGCGCCCTCGGCGGCGAACAGGCGCACGGCGGACGGCTGCCAGACGCAGCGGACGTCGTCGTCCACGGCGACGGCAGGGGCGGTCGGCGCGGGGGTGCGCACGAGCAGGGTCTGATCGCCGGCGCCCACGACGACCTGCAGTGTCTCTCCCAGGTACGAGACGCTCAGCACGCGGCCGTCGACGCCGACGCCCGGGGAGCCGGCCGTCTCGAGCCGGATGAACTCGGGTCGGATCGCTGCGACGGCGGATCCGCCGGCGGCAACAGCATCCGCGCCCCACTCGCCGGCGACCGTGCCGATCTCGGTGTCGATGGCTCCGCCGTCTGCGGTGACGGTGCCCTGCACGAAGTTCTGCTGGCCGATGAACGAGGCGACGTACGCCGATGCGGGGGCGGCGTAGATGCTCTCGGGGGCGTCGAGCTGTTCGATGCGCCCTTCGCGCATGACTGCGATGCGGTCGCTCATCGACAGCGCCTCGCCCTGGTCGTGGGTGACGAAGACGAAGGTCATGCCGAGGCGGGCCTGCAGCAGCTTCAGCTCGACCTGCATCTCCTCACGCAGCTGCCGGTCGAGGGCGGCGAGGGGCTCGTCGAGCAGCAGCACGCTGGGGCGGTTGATCAGCGCGCGGGAGAGCGCGATGCGCTGCTGCTGGCCACCGGAGAGCATGGTGGGCTTGCGGTCGGCGAATCGCCGCAGCTGCACCATGTCGAGGGCCTCGGCGACGCGCTGACGCTGCTCTGCCTTGGGTACGCGGCGCTGCTGCAGTCCGTAGGCGACGTTCTCGGCGACGGTCATGTGCGGGAAGAGCGCGTAGGCCTGGAAGACGGTGTTGACCTCGCGTCTGTGCGGGGGCAGGCCGAGCACGCTGCGGTCGGAGATGCTGATGTCGCCGGCGTCGGGATGCTCGAACCCGGCGATCATGCGCAGCGTGGTGGTCTTGCCGCAGCCGGAGGGCCCGAGCAGGGAGAGGAACTCACCCGGCTGGATGGACAGCGTGAGGTCGTCGACGGCGACGGCATCGCCGTAGCGCTTCGTGACGCCGATGATCTCGACGCCTCCGGTCGGGATTCCCGTTGCGGGGCCGGGGTCGGGTGCGGTCGCCGCGGGTACGGTATCGGCCATGAAACCTCCACGTTGAGATCTGACGTGCCGTCAGTCAACCACAGGTCAGGGCGGAGGTACAGCGAAAAGCGAAGAATTTATCGGATCGAGCGACGATATCCGTTGCCATATTGATAGTTGACAACGGATACAAACCTACTTGCGGTCGAAGTCGAAGGCTTTCAGCAACTCGCCGACGGCCTGCTCGCGCTCGTCGCCGCCTTCTTCGAACATGTGGGTGACGTGGGTGCGCAGGTGGTTCTCGAGCAGCAGCCGGTTGAGTGATTCGAGGGAGCGCTGGATGGCGCGCGACTGCGTGATGATGTCCATGCAGTACTCCTCGCTCTCGATCATCCGCGCGACGCCGCGCAGCTGACCTTCGAGGATGCTGGTGCGGTGCAGGGCGCGCTTCTTGATGTCTTCGATCACACTCCGAGCGTACCCGCCGACATCCCGGCGAGGGCTCTGTCCACCGCTCTGTCCACCGCTCTGTCCACCGCCCGGTACCCATCGTCGGGCGCGCGCCACTGACAGTACGGATCCCACCAGGCGGGGCCGCGGATCTGCGGCAGTCCGTCGCGCATGCGGATCTGCCACCCGGAGACCTCGAGCGTGCGGTGATGATGCCAGCACAGCGCCACGCCGTTGTCGGTGTGGGTGGCTCCACCTTGGGCCCATTCCTGCACGTGGTGGATCTCGCACCAGTCGGCGCGCACGTCGCATCCGGGGATCACGCAGGCACCGTCCGTAGGGCGATCGCTTTGCGCTGGGGTGCGGTGAAGATGCGTCCGCTGGTGCCGAGCCCGACGATGGCTCCGGATTCGTCGAACAGCACGCGCTGCACACCGCCTGCGCACGCGGTGTGCCGTGCCACGTCGATGGGCACGTCCCAGTCGGTGTTCGCGATGAATGCCCGTCCGGTGCCGGCGGCGAAGTCTTCGGCATCCACCGACACGATCAGGGTCGGCGCCGCACCGCCCAGCTGCGGCGCGGCTCCGGCTGCGGCGACCGACGCGACGATCGCCGCGAACGCGTCGTGCCGCTTCTGCGGCGCGGTGCGCAGATCGGATGCTGACATCGGCGGGACATCATCGTCAGCATCCCCGTCGTCAGCGTCAGACAGTTGCGGATCATCGGCGTCCGGCGTGAACTGCACACGCGGGTTGCTGTAGGCATCGATCAGGCGCTGCAGCGCGCCGGCCACTTCGGGGAGCACCTGCCCTCGCACCGACACCGTCCCACCGCGGAGGCGCCCGATGGAGAAGCAGCGGTTCCGCTCCCCCGCACGATCGTCGGGCTCGGCGCCATCGGGGTCGATCCGCAACAGCAGGTGGGCGACCAGCCCGGCGAGCTCTTCGACTGTGGGTCGTGGCGCGCGCTCCTGCGGGTCGGCCACGGTGTCGTCTGCACTGTCTCTGTCGTCCAGGTCGCGGCCCGCGCAAGCACAGCATCCGCCACCGCCATGTCGTCGGCGCCGATGCGCGCGCCGGACTTCAGCAGCGGGCCGACGCAGGCAAGGTACCTGCCACCGAGATCTCCCCGGCGCGCAGCGCCGCCGTCAGCTCGGGGAAGCGGCCGGGAAGCGGCTCACCCGAGGTAAGGCCGTTCTCCTCGTGCGCCGCTTCGGCCGCGGAGACATAGTGGCGGGCCGCCGTGCGGTCGATCAGCATGCAGCGCTGAAGAAGCTCCACCATGGTGCGGCATCCAGCCCGTGCGGTCACCCGCTCCGACCGCTCGCGCAGTGCATCCGCCGCCTCGATCTGCTCACTACCGCCGCCCGCGATGCTCTCGCTCGAAGACGCGCGCATGTCGGCGAGCTGCCGAGCCATGCTCTCAAGTGCGTCTGCGAGGAATGTCATGCCTCCATTCAACAGGGGGTCACCGACATTGACAGCCCAGATCAGGGCATATTTTCGGCCTGTGGATAACTCGATGAAACCATCGATTGTGCAGGAAGAGCCACAACGGCGAATCTCTCCCGCCATGGAAGTTCAGTCAGTGACACCGAGCCGACGCCCTACCGCTGGAACCCCTCTTGAACGCGACCTCCCGCACGGTCGAGCTCGATCTTGACCTGCTCGGCGAATAGATCGTGATCGCCCGAGACCAGGTGAGCCGCCAGAGCGGCAGCGCGATCCGGATCGAACTCTGCGAGGCGTCGAGGCAGATACTTGCCCGTGCCGATCCACCGTGAGTTCGTCAGCAGCACCAGCTCCGCAGTCCTTTCGTAGAGGAGCGTCGCGATCACATGCCGCTCCACCGGATCGGTCACATCCGAGTAGTCATCGAGCAGATCGGTGATGACATAGCGACGAAACGCAGCTTCGCTCGGCTCGAGCGAGGGGCCGGCCTCGTACTTCGGCGACCAGACGTCCTTGTACCGCTCACGTTCGGCTGCACCCCGGACCGTGACCCCATCCAGGAGCATCTGCACGATCACCGGCCGGTACTGCTCGAACCCTCGGTTCGCCCATGTCGAGAAGCCCTCCTCGGTGTACGCGAAGACTTCGAAGACCTCGCCTTCGAAGCGATATGTCGCCGCCAGACTCGTCCGACCATCGGCGAAGAGCGTCTCGCCCAGGATGAGAAGGTCGATGTCGCTCGTCGACGTTCGTGTCCCACGCGCGGTACTGCCCGCCAGCACGACCACGCTCGCCTCCGGGAAGTGCTGCGCGGCGAACCGCTCGGCCACTGCGAGAAAGTTCATCGAGCACCCACCGCCTCCGCAAACGGATTGACCACACGCAGCCCGGGAATGTCGAAGTCCTTCTCGTTCCGTGTCGCGACCGTGAGTCCGTGATGCAGTGCCGTCGCCGCGATCAGGGCGTCCGTCAATTGCCGCCGGTTCGGCACCTGGATCGCCGCGCAGCGCCTGGCGATCTCGGCGGTCACCGGAAGCATGCGCTCGGCGTATCCTTCCCGCGCGTGCGACAGCCACCGCTCGAGCACGAGAGCCTGACTCTCATCGCGGCGCCGCAAGCCTGCCACCCCGAGCTCCAACTCGTAGGCCGTGACCACACTCACCCGCCACTGACCGGGCCGAAGACCCCGCAGCCATGCGACGACCTGCGGATCAGCCCGCTTCCGGCTCGTCTCGGAGATCACATTCGTGTCGAGGAGGAACATCAGCCGAACTCGAACGGTGGGCGGTCCGGAGTGTTCTTCCGGATATCTGTCAGGATGCTGTCGAACTCGCCGTCGTCATCGAGCGCTGCCCCTGCGGGAGGCGCAAGCAGGTCCCACGCATTCGGCGCCCCTTCGCCCGGCTCAGCGGACGACAATCGCTCGTACTCCGCGATGCTCAGCAGAACATAAGCGGGCGCGCCGTGGCGTGTGACGAGAACAGGTTCGTCCTCGGCACGTCGCTGCGCCTGCGCCACTGATTGATTGAACTCCCGCGCACTCATGGTGAACACGATGCACCTCGATTCGGAATGTAGTGATTGTACTACACGACCCACTCCGCGAAGCAGGCAGGCGACTCCATGAAAGGATGACCACATGCCGCGCACACCGATGGCACTGCTCTCACCCGCCGACCAGGAGCGTCTGCGGGGGCTCCGCCGAATGAAGGCGGTCGCGCTGGGCGCGCTCATCTTCATGGCCGTCGTCTTCGTCGTCGCGTTCGCCCTGCAGGCCCGCTACCCGTGGCTCGGCTACGTGCGCGCCGCGGCCGAGGGCGGCATGGTCGGCGCGCTGGCCGACTGGTTCGCCGTCACCGCGCTGTTCCGTCGGCCCCTGGGTCTGCCCATCCCGCACACCGCGATCATCCCGAACCGCAAGGACGAGATCGGCCGATCGCTGGGAGACTTCGTCGAGACGAACTTCCTCTCCGCCGACGTCGTGCGGCAGAAGGTCTCGAGCACCGCGGTCGCACAGCGTCTGGGCGAGTGGCTCTCACAGCCTTCGACAGGCTCAGGGACCCAGTCCCACGCAGAGCGCGTCGCCGCCGAGGCCTCGACGATCGCAGCGGCGGTGCTGCGGGCGCTCAGCGATGACGATGTGCGCGACCTCATCGCCGACCTGGCCCGCGATTACCTGGTCGCCCCGGAGTGGGGCCCGCCGGCGGGCGCCTGGCTCGAGAAGATCGTCGAGACGGATGCCCACCGCGGAGCCGTCGACCTCGCGGTCGACAACATCGGCGGCTGGCTCGACAACAACGCCACCGCCTTCCAGGGCCTGATCTCCCGGCGGCTGCCGTCGTGGGTGCCGCGCCTCGCGCACCGCTTCGTCGATGAGACCGCATACAGCGAGGCGGTGAAGTTCATCCGCGCCGTGCAGGCCGATCCGCAGCATCCGGCCCGCATCGCCATCGACGGCTACCTGGCCCGCCTCGCCGACGGCCTGCAGCACGACCCCGCCATGCGCGCCCGGCTGGAGGGCGCGAAGGCCAACCTGTTCGACAGCCCCCGGGTGGGTGAGCTCGCGGCGCAGGCCTGGAACACCGCCAAGGCCGGTCTGCTGACCGCACTCGCCGATCCGCACAGCGGGCTGCGCGAACGCGCCACCAGAGCCCTCGAGGACATCGGCCGTCGCCTCACCGCCGATGCGGCTCTGCAGCGCCGCGTCGACGGCTGGGCCACCGAGGCCGCCGTGTTCCTCGTCGACCGCTACCGCCACGACATCGCCTCGATCATCACCGACACCGTCGAGCGCTGGGACCCCGCTGAGACCACCGAGAAGATCGAGCTCATGGTCGGCCGCGATCTGCAGTACATCCGCTTGAACGGCACCGTCGTCGGCGCACTCGCCGGCGTCGCCATCTTCACCGTCGCCCACGCCCTGATCCCCGGAGTCTGACGACATGGCACTCTCGCACGATCCGTCCTGGCCCCGCGCGGGCAGTTGGCCCGCCTTCGACGGCACACGCGTGGACTCCGCGCTGCTCGGCGTCCCGGTCTTCAGCACATCACTCTCCCCCACCGGCGCGCACGCGACGCCGACTGCGGTGCGCGAGGCGCTCGCCCGGTACAGCCCGACGCTGATGGGGCCACCCGCGGTCGATCTCGGCGAGGCGCTGCGCATCACGGACGCCGGTGACGTCGACGACCCGGACTCCCCCGAGGGCACCGAGCGCACGGTCGCCAGGGTGGCCGAGCTGTCAGCATCCGCCCGCCGGGTGATCGCGCTGGGCGGCGACAACTCCCTCACCTACTCCGTCGCCCGCGGCGCGGGCGCGACGGGCCTGATCACGTTCGACGCGCACTTCGATCTGCGCGACGGCGTCTCCAACGGAACCCCGGTGCGCCGCCTCGTGGAAGACGCTCCCGAAGGACAGCGCGTCGACCCGCGCCGCATCGTGCAGATCGGCATCGCCGACTTCGCCAACTCCGCCTTCTACGCGCAGCGAGCGGCCGACTGGGGCATCCGCGTCATCACCCTCGACGAAGTGCGTCGACGCGGCATCGATGACGTCGTCGCCGAAGCGCTCGAGATCGCCGGAGCGGGATCGGATGCCCGGATCCACCTCGACATCGACGTCGACGTCTGCGACCGGTCGGTCGCGCCTGGTTGCCCGGCGAGCGTGCCCGGGGGCCTCGCCGCATGGGAGCTGCGTGCGCTCACCCGTGCGGTCGCGTCGGATGCCCGTGTCGTCAGCGCCGACATCGCCGAGGTGGACGCCACCGCCGACGCCCCCGACGGCCGCACCGTGCGGCTGGCTGCGCTGTGCGTGCTGGAGCTGCTGGCCGGGCTGGTCGAGCGACGCTGAGCGCCGACCCGCCGGGCCGCGCCTCGAAGCCTGACGCGGCATTCAGCCTGGCGCGCCATGCACCGAGCCCGCCCAGCGTACGTCTGAACACTCCTCGACGCCACCCCCTGGGCTGACCGCCCGGCCGGGATCATCCTTGAGGCTCAACGAGAGAGGAGAGGACGATGAACAAGCCAGACAGCGCACTCAAGGACAAGGACTACAACCTGGTGTGCGTCCTCGAGGCATCCCTGCGCAACGGCGAGCAGGGCAAGCGGATGCTGCTCGCCCGTCTGACCGATGGGGATGGTCGCGCATGAGCATCGCCCCCGTCGAGGGAACGCAGACCGCCGTGTGCGACGTCTGCGGCAACACCTACGACAAATCGTTCACGATCACCCGCGGCGGCCAGGCCCAGACGTTCGACAGCTTCGAATGCGCCATCCATGCCATGGCGCCGCGTTGCGCGCACTGCCAGTGCACGATCATCGGCCACGGCGTGGAAGCCGACGGTGTGACGTACTGCTGCGCGAACTGCGCGCGCGAGAGCGGCGAGAGCGAACTGGTCGACCGCGCCTGAGAGCGGAGACGCGCCGTCAGGCGCGGATCGCGTCGACGATCGGCGTCGCGCCGTCGTTGAACCGGATGGTGCGACCGATCGTCGACGGATCCTGCAGCGTCGCCGCGATCACCGCGGCGACGTTGCCCCGCGACACCGTGTGGGAAGACTCCGCCGCCGCGTCGATGAGCCCGGTCGGCGATGCCGTCGTGAGCCCGCTCGGCCCGAGGACGGTCCAGTCCAGATCGGATGCCCGCAGATGCTCGTCGGCGGCGGCCTTGGCCTCCGCGTAGGCGAAGAACGAGTTCCCCGGGTCGACGCCGTGGTCGGGCCGGGCGTTGAAGTACGACACCATCACGTAGCGCTGCACACCGGCATCCGCCGCGGCATCCATCGAACGCACGGCGGCGTCGTGGTCGACCGCCTTCGTGCGCTCCGGGTCGACGCCGCCGGCGCCCGCCGACCACACCACCGCATCATGCCCCGCGATGACCTGCGCGAGAGCGGCGCGATCCTCGTGCTCGACGTCGAACACGAACGGCGTCGCGCCCGCCGCGCGCACGTCATCGGCGTGCGCGGGATTGCGGATCAGGGCGGTGACCTCATCTCGCCGGGCCGCGAGGATCGGAGCGAGCAGCAGTGCGACCTTGCCGTGGCCGCCGACGATCAGGATTCGAGCCATGTCTCCACCGTACCCGTGCACCGGACGCTCGGGGCGGCCGCTCGTCACCGGACCCGGGCGCCGTCCTTCCAGACGTGTCTGATCAGCGGCACCCCGGGCCGGTAGGCCAGGTGCACGCGCGACGGCGCATCGAGCAGCACCAGGTCGGCGCGCTTGCCCGGCGCGATCACGCCGATGTCGTCGCGCCTCAGGGCGCGCGCACCGCCGGCGGTGGCCGCCCACACCGCCTCGGCCGTGGTCATACCCATGTCGCGCACCGCGACCGCGATGCAGAACGCCATCGACGATGTGAAACTCGACCCGGGGTTCGTGTCGCAGGCCAGCGCCACCGTGACACCCGCGTCGATCAGCGCTCGCGCGTCGGGATACGGCTGGCGCGTCGAGAACTCCACCCCGGGCAGCAGCGTGAGCACGGTGTCGGACGCGGCGAGCGCCGCGACGTCCGCATCGGTCAGATAGGTGCCGTGGTCGACCGACGCCGCACCGAGCTCGATGGCCAGCTGCACGCCCTCCCCACGCCCGAGCTGACTGGCGTGCACCCGCGGCTGCAGGCCTCGGGCGATGCCCGCCTCGAGCACGCGCCGCGACTGCGGCACCGTGAACGCGCCCGTCTCGCAGAACACGTCGATCCACTTGACGTGCGGCGCGCAGGCGTCCAGCATCTCGCCGACCACCACGTCGACGTACTCGTCACCGCGATCGGCGTACTCGGCAGGCACGACGTGCGCGCCGAGGAACGTCACCTCGGGAGTGACCTCGGCGGCGAGCCGCACGAGGCGCTCCTCGGTGGCGACGTCGAGTCCGTAGCCGCTCTTGATCTCGACGGTCGTGGTGCCCTGCGCGAGCATCTCGTCGAGAAGGCCGCGCAGCCGGGCGCGCAATTCGTCGTCGGATGCTGACCGCGTCGCCGCCACGGTGGATCGGATGCCGCCGGCGGCGTACTTCTGTCCGGCCATGCGCGCCTCGAACTCCTCGGCACGGTCACCGCCGAACACGATGTGGCTGTGGCTGTCGACGAACCCGGGGATGACCGCCCGGCCCGCGGCATCCACCTCCTCATACCCCTCGGGGTCGCTCGGGGCGTCGTCGGCCGCGCCCACCCACTCGATGCGACCACGGTCGATGAGCACGGCGGCATCCGTCAGGGGCTCTGAGCTGTCGTTGGTGGTCAGCTCGCCGATGTTCGTGATCATGGTGCGCATACGGTGCATCCTCTCAGAGCATCGGGATGTTCAGGCCGCGCTCACGGGCGACGTCCTTGGCGTGCTCGTACCCGGCGTCGACGTGCCGCATCACCCCGGTGCCGGGGTCGTTGGTGAGCACGCGCTCCAGCTTCTGGGCCGCGAGCTCGGTGCCGTCGGCGACGGTCACCTGCCCGGCGTGGATCGACCTGCCGATGCCGACACCGCCGCCATGATGCAGCGATACCCACGAGGCGCCGGACGCGGTGTTCAGCAGCGCGTTGAGCAGGGGCCAGTCGGCGATGGCATCCGACCCGTCCTTCATCGCCTCGGTCTCGCGGTACGGCGAGGCGACCGAACCGGAGTCGAGGTGGTCGCGGCCGATCACGATCGGCGCCTTCAGCTCGCCGGAGGCGACCATCTCGTTGAACTTCAGCCCCGCGAGATGGCGCTCCTTGTAGCCCAGCCAGCAGATTCGCGCCGGCAGTCCCTCGAAGTGCACCTTCTCGCCGGCCTTCTCCAGCCAGCGGTGCAGTGCCGTGTCTTCAGGGAAGAGCTCCGCGATCGCACGGTCGGTCGCGTAGATGTCCTCCGGGTCTCCGGAGAGCGCGGCCCAGCGGAACGGTCCGCGGCCCTCTTCGAACTGCGGGCGGATGTACGCCGGAACGAAGCCGGGGAACTCGAAGGCGCGCTCGAACCCACCCAGCTTCGCCTCGGCGCGGATGGAGTTGCCGTAGTCGAACACCGCCGCCCCGGCATCCTGGAACGCGACCATCGCGGCGACGTGCGCCGCCATCGACTCGCGCGAGCGCTGCGTGAAGCCCTCGGGGTCGCGCTCGGCCTCGGCCTTCCAATCCTCGAACGCGACACCCACCGGCAGATAGGCGAGCGGGTCGTGCGCGCTGGTCTGGTCGGTGACCACGTCGATCGGCACGCCGCGGCTCAGCAGCTCGGGGAACACCTCTGCGGCATTGCCGACGACGCCCACCGAGAGCGCCTCGCCGGCATCCTTCGCCGCCACGACGCGGGCGACGGCGGCGTCGAGATCGGTGGTGTACTCGTCGAGGTAGCCGTGCGCCACGCGGCGCGCCAGGCGCGACTCGTCGACGTCGACGATCAGCACGGCCCCGTCGTTGAGGGTGACGGCGAGCGGCTGCGCGCCGCCCATTCCGCCGGCGCCGGCGGTGAGGGTCAGCGTGCCCTTCAGGGAGTCGGTCGCTGAGCCTGTCGCAGCGCCGAGCGAGCGGGCGACGGCGGCGAAGGTCTCGTAGGTGCCCTGCAGGATGCCCTGGGTGCCGATGTAGATCCACGATCCCGCGGTCATCTGGCCGTACATGGTGAGCCCGAGAGCCTCGAGCCGGCGGAACTCCGGCCAGGTGGCCCAGTCGCCGACCAGGTTCGAGTTGGCGATGAGCACCCGCGGCGCCCACTCGTGGGTGCGGAAGACGCCGACGGGCTTGCCCGACTGCACGAGCAGCGTCTCATCGGGCTCGAGCTCATCGAGCGTGCGAACGATCGCGTCGTACGCCTCCCAGCTGCGGGCGGCACGACCGGTGCCGCCGTAGACGACGAGATCGTCGGGGTGCTCGGCGACCTCCGGGTCGAGGTTGTTCATCAGCATCCGCTTCGCCGCCTCGGCGCCCCAGCTCTTCGCGGTGCGGACGTTTCCGCGCGCGGCGCGGACGGTGCGGGCCGGGTCGTGGGTCGCTGAGCCGGGCCCCCGCACCCCGGAGGCTCCGGGCGGCGCGAAGCGACGGTCGGAGTGGGGTGAGGGGATCGAAGCGTCAGACATTCGCGTGCTCCTTCGCAGTGCGGGCGACCGCGCCCGAGCGCACGAGCTCGGTGACGGCCTCCATGTCGGGTGAGAGGAAGTGGTCGGGTCCGGGGCCGGCGGCGACCGTGCGGACCAGGTCTCGGACGGCGCCGGTGGCAGGGCCGGCCTGCAGCGGTGCCCGCAGGTCGAGGGCGCGCGCGCCGGTGATGATCTCGGTCGCGAGCACTCGGCTCAGGCCGTCGATGGCGCGGCGCAGCTTGCGCGCGGCCGCCCAGCCCATCGAGACGTGGTCCTCCTGCATCGCCGATGACGGGATGGAGTCGACGGATGCCGGAACGGCGAGGCGCTTGAGCTCGGAGACGATCCCGGCTGCCGCGTACTGCGCGATCATGAGCCCCGAGTCGACGCCGACCTCGTGTGCGAGGAAGGGCGGGAGGCCGTGGCTGCGCGCGGGGTCGAGTGCCCGGTCGGTGCGCCGCTCCGAGATGGAGGCGAGGTCGGCCGCCGAGATCGCGAGGAAGTCGAGCACCGCGGCCACGGGAGCGCCGTGGAAGTTGCCGTTGGACTCGATGCGGCCGTCGCCCGTGATGACGGGGTTGTCGATGACGGATGCCAGTTCGCGCTGGGCGATCAGCGTGGCGTGGGCCATCGTGTCGCGCACCGTGCCGTGCACCTGCGGTGAGCAGCGCAGCGAGTACGCGTCCTGCACGCGCCCGTCCTCCGGGCCCTTGTGGCTGTGCACGATGGGCGAATCGCCCAGGAAGGCGCGCAGGTTCGCGGCGGATGCCGCCTGCCCGAGCTGCGGACGAAGCGCCATCAGGTCGGCGGCGAAGACGGCGTCGGTACCCAGCTGCGACTCGATCGACATGGCCGCGGCGACGTCGGCCGTCGTGACCAGCGCTGCGAGGTCGTGCAGCGCGAGCAGCAGCATGCCGAGCATGCCGTCGGTGCCGTTGATCAGCGCGAGGCCCTCCTTCTCGACGAGTGCGAGTGGCTCGATGGATGCTGCCGCCAGGGCCTCCGCCGCGGGGGTGAGCACCCCGACGCGGTCCCGCACATCGCCCTCGCCCATGGCTGCCAGCGCCACGTGTGCGAGCGGTGCGAGGTCGCCGGAGCAGCCCAGCGAGCCGTACTCGCGGACGACAGGAGCGATGCCGGCGTTGAGCATCGCCGCATAGGTGTCGACCACGACGGGGCGAACACCCGTGTGTCCCGAGGCGAGGGTCTGCAGGCGCAGCAGCTGCAGCGCCCGCACGACTTCGGTCTCCACCTCGGGACCTGTGCCGGCCGCATGTGAACGGATCAGGCTGAGCTGCAGCTGGCGGCGGCGGTCGGGAGCGATGAAGGTCGTCGCCAGCGCCCCGAAGCCTGTGGACACGCCATAGTGCGGATTCGGATCTGCGGCACGACCGTCGATCACGGCGCGCGCAGCCGCCACGCGCTCACGAGCGCCGGCACTGATCTCGACGCGGGCGCCGTGTCGGGCGACGGCCACGACATCAGCGGGCAGAAGCGGCGCATCGCCGATGATCACTGGGGAAATCGAGGTCATGTCTCGATTCCACACCGTTCCGCTCAACGGCGGGGGGCCGTGGTGCCAGACTGTGTCTGTGATCCCAGACGACGCAGCTGACGTCCAGGCGGGCCCTCAGGTCCCGGCGGCTGATCAGACGCTGCGCATCCTGCGCCACCTGGCCCGGCGACCGGCCCCGGTGGCGGCCTCCGCGCTCGCACGCGACCTTGGCATCCCCCGGTCGACGACCTACCATCTGCTGGCGACACTCGAGGCACACGGATTCGTCGTGCACCTGCCGCAGGAGCGGCGATGGGGACTGGGCACGAGCGCGTTCGAGTTGGCCGGCGGGTACGCCCGGCAGGAGCCGCTGGCGCGATTGGGACGACCGGTCATCGCCGCCCTCGCCGACCGGGTGGGCGAGAGCGCGCACCTGGCCGTGATGAGCGGACGTGATGTGCTGTACATCGTCGAGGAGCGGGCGCTGCGGCGCCCCGCACTCGTGACGGACGTCGGTGTGCGTCTGCCTGCACATCTGACGGCGACCGGACGGGCGATGCTCGCCGCGCTTCCGAAGGTTCAGGTGCGCGCACTGTATCCGGATGCCGCGGCGTTCACCGACCGCACGGGACGCGGCCCCGCGCGTCCAGCAGAGCTGCGGGAGGTGCTGCGCGACGTGCGGCGCACCGGCGTCGCGACGGAAGACGGAGAGGTGACCGCGGGCTTCCGTTCGGTGGCCGTCGCGGTGCGCGACCATTCGGGGTGGCCGGCCGCCGCAGTGGCCGTGACGTGGGAGCTGCACAGCGACCCCGATCCGTCGGATGCTGTCGCCGATGCGGCACGCCTGCTCGAGGAGCGTCTCGGGTACAGACAGAGAAAGGGGCGTCACGGCACCGGTGAGACACGGATGCCATGACGCCCCAGGGGCATCGGATGGGTTCAGCTGCTCGCGCCCTTGCGAGTCTTGATGAACGTCTCCGGCTCCCGCTTCGCGCGCTTCTCGGCGCGCTTCTCCTTGAGCGTGAGCTTCGGCTCCTTCTTACCTGCTCGTGACTGCGGTGTCTTTCCAGACATTTACTCGCTTCCCCTTCTTTCGGCTGGCGGGTTGGTAACCCTGACCATAGCCCGCCTGCAGGGGAAGTCAAATCACAGACGCCTTAACGCAAAAGAGCCACCCAACTCTGGGTGGCTCTTTTGTT